>NZ_JAHKQZ010000087.1:0-200 GCF_019345585.1 Shewanella sp. NKUCC05_KAH | reverse complement strand
GACACCCCTGCAACAGAAGTGCCTGAGGCGAATGCTGCAAAAGGATACACTGGCCGTAAATGGGAGGTGAGTAGTTCAACACCAGTGAATCTGAGTCAGGGTGCGCAAACGGGCAGCAATTACACCCAAGGACCTAGACGTAATCTTGGTACGACACTTGGTGCTGAGCCTGATTCTGCGGCTGGCAATGGCAATGGTAC
>NZ_JAHKQZ010000086.1:0-215 GCF_019345585.1 Shewanella sp. NKUCC05_KAH | reverse complement strand
GAAGCAACAAAACTTTAATTGAAGAGTTTGATCATGGCTCAGATTGAACGCTGGCGGCAGGCCTAACACATGCAAGTCGAGCGGCAGCACAAGGGAGTTTACTCCTGAGGTGGCGAGCGGCGGACGGGTGAGTAATGCCTAGGGATCTGCCCAGTCGAGGGGGATAACAGTTGGAAACGACTGCTAATACCGCATACGCCCTACGGGGGAAAGGA
>NZ_JAHKQZ010000085.1:0-220 GCF_019345585.1 Shewanella sp. NKUCC05_KAH | reverse complement strand
TTTGGACACTATCGGGTGTCCGCCACACTACACCGTCAACACCATACAAGTTAAGGCCGCACCAATGAGGATGTTCAGCTCTCGCGTGCCAGGTATTGGCGCTGCGACTAATACTTCTCTAATAACCTCACTGCCCAATCGTTTACGCGCCTGAGTCACGGCGCTGCGTGCAACATAATCAATCTCTTGCGGCAAAACAATGTCGAGTTTGTTGATGAGT
>NZ_JAHKQZ010000084.1:0-222 GCF_019345585.1 Shewanella sp. NKUCC05_KAH | reverse complement strand
AAGGCAAGTGTAGCAGCGATACAAAAGGCGACATTAGCTCAGTTGGTAGAGCGATACCTTGCCAAGGTATAGGTCATCGGTTCGAACCCGATATGTCGCTCCAAATTAAAACTTAGTGATTTACCAAATCATTAATAAAGATTACGCGACATTAGCTCAGTTGGTAGAGCGATACCTTGCCAAGGTATAGGTCATCGGTTCGAACCCGATATGTCGCTCCAA
>NZ_JAHKQZ010000083.1:0-223 GCF_019345585.1 Shewanella sp. NKUCC05_KAH | reverse complement strand
GTACGACACTTGGTGCTGAGCCTGATTCTGCGGCTGGCAATGGCAATGGTACAACCCCAGCGGTAACGGGCAACGGTTCGCCATCGGTGGCGAATGTAACAGATGATGGCATTCAAACCGATGTTCCTACAGCTGTCGCAGATACACCGACGAATGGGAGTACACCAGCTCGTCCGCCTGTCGCGGCGAAGACCACAAACACGCGTCAAACTACAACGCCCGC
>NZ_JAHKQZ010000082.1:0-223 GCF_019345585.1 Shewanella sp. NKUCC05_KAH | reverse complement strand
ATCTGAAATTTGAAGTGTTCAGTACAAAGCGCAACTGACTTACTCTCGATAATTCCAGTAGGTCCCGAGTTCGACTCTTGGTGCCGGCACCATATAAACAATGAAGCCACTTAATGAGTGGCTTTTTTGTATCTGAAATTTGAAGTGTTCAGTACAAAGCGCAACTGACTTACTCTCGATAATTCCAGTAGGTCCCGAGTTCGACTCTTGGTGCCGGCACCAT
>NZ_JAHKQZ010000081.1:0-223 GCF_019345585.1 Shewanella sp. NKUCC05_KAH | reverse complement strand
TATCAAAATTGATAACAATGGCTGTCATGGGCGAATCGTCACTTGATTGCCATTAATTAAATCGGCTTGCCGACCATCTAATAATTTAGCGTTATAGTTGCGGTCATCATCGAGTATGCCGACCAATAACTCATTGTTTGTTGTATGTTCCAATGGCATTATTAATTTGACATTCTTCACTTGATTGCAATTAAAAACATAATAAATTTCGCATGTTAAGCGA
>NZ_JAHKQZ010000080.1:0-223 GCF_019345585.1 Shewanella sp. NKUCC05_KAH | reverse complement strand
AGCGTTCAATCTGAGCCATGATCAAACTCTTCAATTAAAGTTTTGTTGCTTCCGTCTTGCGACTTCAGCGGCTCAATGAATTCTACTGTTTTGATTCGCTTTGCTCACTAATAAGCATCGCGTTTCAATTCATACATTACTGTATGTACATATTACTATGAACACTCAATCATGCTTCCCATTAAGGAGAATGACTTGAAAACATTGATTTAAATTTTTGACT
>NZ_JAHKQZ010000079.1:0-223 GCF_019345585.1 Shewanella sp. NKUCC05_KAH | reverse complement strand
CAACGCTTTTCGCAAGTTACTACGTCCTTCATCGCCTCTGACTGCCAAGGCATCCACCGTATACGCTTAGTCGCTTAACCATACAACCCAAATGAGTTTCACTCACCTGAGTCGCATTGCGACCAGCTTGGTTTTACTTGTCTCACTTCTGACCAAAGAAGTGGACGCGCCTTAGACGTAAACTATTCAATAAAGAATAATTTACTATTGAATATTCAAGACA
>NZ_JAHKQZ010000078.1:0-223 GCF_019345585.1 Shewanella sp. NKUCC05_KAH | reverse complement strand
CGGCCAGTGTATCCTTGCGCAGCATTCGCCTCAGGCACTTCTATCGCAGGGATGTCTTCCGTAGGCACGCCATCCGTCTGTGACATTGAAGGCGTGTTTGTGGTCTTCGCCACGACAGGCGGACGAGCAGGTGTCCCCCCATTCGTAGGTGTTTCTGCGACGACTGTAGGAACATCAGTTTGAGTGCCATCATCCGCCACCGATGGTGAACCGTTGCCCATCA
>NZ_JAHKQZ010000077.1:0-223 GCF_019345585.1 Shewanella sp. NKUCC05_KAH | reverse complement strand
TCTGCCTTTACTTGGGGCCCTGAACAATACCATCTCACATAACAAAGGTTTCTTTACCGATAACGCCACCCGCCCAACATGTTTTGCGCGACGACGGGCTTGGGGATAAAGTGCTTTTAGTGAAAATTGGCGACCGAAAGGATGCGGCCGATAGACACTCAATCCTCTAACGCGACCCAGCCAATACCAACCGAGCTGCTCGACTTTTCGAAACCATGGATTA
>NZ_JAHKQZ010000076.1:0-223 GCF_019345585.1 Shewanella sp. NKUCC05_KAH | reverse complement strand
CCGTATACTTCCTCTTGCGAGTTTGCACAGTGCTGTGTTTTTGATAAACAGTTGCAGCCACCTGGTATCTGCGACTCCCGTCAGCTTAGAGAGCAAGTCTCATCACCAACAGGAGCGTACCTTCTCCCGAAGTTACGGTACCATTTTGCCTAGTTCCTTCAGCCGAGTTCTCTCAAGCGCCTTGGTATTCTCTACCCGACCACCTGTGTCGGTTTGGGGTACG
>NZ_JAHKQZ010000075.1:0-223 GCF_019345585.1 Shewanella sp. NKUCC05_KAH | reverse complement strand
CGCCCGTACTCATATTACCCGCCTAACCGAATTCACCTGCTTAGCAGATGTGTTAGAACCTGAGTTAATTCAATCTTGCCTAGACTCTCAGGGCGTTGCGACGTTAAGACGGCGTAAATTGCCGATGGACGCGATGATTTGGGCCGTTATCGGAATGGCTTTGTTCCGAGGGGAATCTGTTCGGTCACTCATCAACAAACTCGACATTGTTTTGCCGCAAGAG
>NZ_JAHKQZ010000074.1:0-223 GCF_019345585.1 Shewanella sp. NKUCC05_KAH | reverse complement strand
CCGTATACTTCCTCTTGCGAGTTTGCACAGTGCTGTGTTTTTGATAAACAGTTGCAGCCACCTGGTATCTGCGACTCCCGTCAGCTTAGAGAGCAAGTCTCATCACCAACAAGAGCGTACCTTCTCCCGAAGTTACGGTACCATTTTGCCTAGTTCCTTCAGCCGAGTTCTCTCAAGCGCCTTGGTATTCTCTACCCGACCACCTGTGTCGGTTTGGGGTACG
>NZ_JAHKQZ010000073.1:0-223 GCF_019345585.1 Shewanella sp. NKUCC05_KAH | reverse complement strand
CGGCCAGTGTATCCTTGCGCAGCATTCGCCTCAGGCACTTCTATCGCAGGGATGTCTTCCGTAGGCACGCCATCCGTCTGTGACATTGAAGGCGTGTTTGTGGTCTTCGCCGCGACAGGCGGACGAGCAGGTGTCCCCCCATTCGTAGGTGTTTCTGCGACGACTGTAGGAACATCAGTTTGAGTGCCATCATCCGCCACCGATGGTGAACCGTTGCCCATCA
>NZ_JAHKQZ010000072.1:0-223 GCF_019345585.1 Shewanella sp. NKUCC05_KAH | reverse complement strand
AACCATTAAAGAAGCCACCCAAAGCCATGCCACACAGTTAACGTCACAATGGCAAGTTGGCCATGTGACGCAAATCGTGACGGCCAAGTGGCAAGCTAAGGCATTACTGGGCATTACCGCCTCAGTGGTTTGGCGCTGGAATAACCTTGTGCCATGTAAAGCTGATTTGCTTTGGTTGGTGCCACAGTTACATGGTACGCAAGCCAATAGCCTATGGCTATCG
>NZ_JAHKQZ010000071.1:0-223 GCF_019345585.1 Shewanella sp. NKUCC05_KAH | reverse complement strand
GAATGCGTAGAATACGCAGCCCTGACCCGCTGAAAACTCAGTGTGTGGTCAACGCTCTTTAACAATTTATCAAGCAAATCTGTGTGGACACTCACAGGTGTTGAGTTAATCTAAACTGCTTAGCCTTCGGGTTGGCAGTCAAAAATTTAAATCAATGTTTTCAAGTCATTCTCCTCAACGAGAAGCGTGATTGAGTGTTCATAGTAATATGTACATACAGTAA
>NZ_JAHKQZ010000070.1:0-223 GCF_019345585.1 Shewanella sp. NKUCC05_KAH | reverse complement strand
ATATGCCGCAATACGGCGTATAGCTCGGCTATAGGCATCAATGGTTGCAGGCCGCTTGCCTTGCAAGGTTAAGTTGGTAAGATGTTGTTCATAAAGTAAATCAAAGCGTTGCTGTTCGTGAATGTCCATGATGATACTCCTAGGTTTGCGACCGAAGCAGGTCGCGTCTAGCAAGTATTTAGGATGAGGGGCAAAAGGATGGCTTTATCTTGTTCCTGCCGCA
>NZ_JAHKQZ010000069.1:0-223 GCF_019345585.1 Shewanella sp. NKUCC05_KAH | reverse complement strand
ATGATGGCCTTTTTTGTTTGTGCAATTTGAACCAAGGTTCCTCATTCTAAGTTCAGCTCCTCCGCCATATTTAGTCAAAACGCCGCTAAGCAATTAGCGGCTTTTTGCATTAATACAGTTTGAACCCTTGGGTTCCTGATTTGAAGCGCAGCTCCTGTGCCATATTCACGAGAAAGGCCATCAGTAATGATGGCCTTTTTTGTTTGTGCAATTTGAACCAAGG
>NZ_JAHKQZ010000068.1:0-226 GCF_019345585.1 Shewanella sp. NKUCC05_KAH | reverse complement strand
TAGGCCTGCCGCCAGCGTTCAATCTGAGCCATGATCAAACTCTTCAATTAAAGTTTTGTTGCTTCCGTCTTACGACTTCAGCGGCTCAATGAATTCTGATTTTTTGTTTCTAGCTAAAGAAACAAACTGTACATATTACTATGAACACTCATTGTTACATTGATTTAAATTTTTGACTGCCAACCCGAAGGTTAAGCAGTTTCGATTAACTCAACACCTGTGAGTG
>NZ_JAHKQZ010000067.1:0-227 GCF_019345585.1 Shewanella sp. NKUCC05_KAH | reverse complement strand
TAGGCCTGCCGCCAGCGTTCAATCTGAGCCATGATCAAACTCTTCAATTAAAGTTTTGTTGCTTCCGTCTTACGACTTCAGCGGCTCAATGAATTCTGATTTTTTGTTTCTCGCTAAAAGAAACAAACTGTACATATTACTATGAACACTCATTGTTACATTGATTTAAATTTTTGACTGCCAACCCGAAGGTTAAGCAGTTTCGATTAACTCAACACCTGTGAGTG
>NZ_JAHKQZ010000066.1:0-227 GCF_019345585.1 Shewanella sp. NKUCC05_KAH | reverse complement strand
CGTTGAGCTAACATGTACTAATGACTCGAGAGGCTTAACCATACAACCCAGATGGGTTTTACAAAGAAGCCTTAGACAGAATACAGATACTTGATAAAGTTAAAGACTCAACAAAAAATCAGCTTTCCGAATTATTATTAACGTGAGCCAGAGATGGACACGGTAATAAACAGAATTTGCTTGGTGACAATAGCCTTGTGGAACCACCTGATCCCATCCCGAACTCA
>NZ_JAHKQZ010000065.1:0-229 GCF_019345585.1 Shewanella sp. NKUCC05_KAH | reverse complement strand
TGGCAACTACGGTTTCTTCAGCATTGATGCCGACGGTAACTGGACCTACACCTTAAACAACAGCCACAGCGACGTGCAGTCACTCAAGGCGGGTGAAACCCTGACCCGTGACATCACGGTCACCAGTGCCGATGGCACCGCCAGCCACACCGTGACCATCACCATTGTCGGCGCGAACGATCCCGCTGACATCACGGTCGGTAACGGCGACAGCGATGCCGGCACCGTC
>NZ_JAHKQZ010000064.1:0-242 GCF_019345585.1 Shewanella sp. NKUCC05_KAH | reverse complement strand
GGTTCATGACTGGGGTGAAGTCGTAACAAGGTAGCCCTAGGGGAACCTGGGGCTGGATCACCTCCTTACCTATACGACTAACTTAATGTTTGTTGAGTGTTCACACAGATTGCTTGTTTAGCTTCTCTCACGAGAAGTCAGAGCTGAATGCGCCGCGAGCCGGTACGCATTGTTCTTTAACAATTTGGAAAGCTGATAGTATTTAATTGCATGAGTCTGTCATGTAATTAATTACAAAACGT
>NZ_JAHKQZ010000063.1:0-244 GCF_019345585.1 Shewanella sp. NKUCC05_KAH | reverse complement strand
GCGCAAACGGGCAGCAATTACACCCAAGGACCTAGACGTAATCTGGGGACAACCCCAGATGCAGCGCCGAGTACCGCGACTGGTCATCCTCGTGGTTCCGCGGCTGGCAATGGCAGCGGTACAACTCCACCTGTGATGGGCAACGGTTCACCATCGGTGGCGGATGATGGCACTCAAACTGATGTTCCTACAGTCGTCGCAGAAACACCTACGAATGGGGGGACACCTGCTCGTCCGCCTGTCG
>NZ_JAHKQZ010000062.1:0-257 GCF_019345585.1 Shewanella sp. NKUCC05_KAH | reverse complement strand
CGGTAACAGGGGTTCGAATCCCCTAGGGGATACCATCTATATTTTATAGAGAGTGGTTCCTAGCAAATAACTAACGAGTTGTTTGGTAAGAACAAGGCATTTGCTTCCTAGACTATTGAAGCAAATGTGTTACAAAACTCGGTTACGAGTTAAATCATAAGTCCGGGTCCCCTTCGTCTAGAGGCCTAGGACACCGCCCTTTCACGGCGGTAACAGGGGTTCGAATCCCCTAGGGGATACCATCTATATTTTATAGA
>NZ_JAHKQZ010000061.1:0-261 GCF_019345585.1 Shewanella sp. NKUCC05_KAH | reverse complement strand
GAGTTCCCACCATTACGTGCTGGCAAATAAGGATAGGGGTTGCGCTCGTTGCGGGACTTAACCCAACATTTCACAACACGAGCTGACGACAGCCATGCAGCACCTGTCTCACGGTTCCCGAAGGCACTAAGCTATCTCTAGCGAATTCCGTGGATGTCAAGAGTAGGTAAGGTTCTTCGCGTTGCATCGAATTAAACCACATGCTCCACCGCTTGTGCGGGCCCCCGTCAATTCATTTGAGTTTTAACCTTGCGGCCGTAC
>NZ_JAHKQZ010000060.1:0-261 GCF_019345585.1 Shewanella sp. NKUCC05_KAH | reverse complement strand
GAGTTCCCACCATTACGTGCTGGCAAATAAGGATAGGGGTTGCGCTCGTTGCGGGACTTAACCCAACATTTCACAACACGAGCTGACGACAGCCATGCAGCACCTGTCTCAGAGTTCCCGAAGGCACTAAGCTATCTCTAGCGAATTCTCTGGATGTCAAGAGTAGGTAAGGTTCTTCGCGTTGCATCGAATTAAACCACATGCTCCACCGCTTGTGCGGGCCCCCGTCAATTCATTTGAGTTTTAACCTTGCGGCCGTAC
>NZ_JAHKQZ010000059.1:0-332 GCF_019345585.1 Shewanella sp. NKUCC05_KAH | reverse complement strand
GTTTCTCTTTATAAACACATATAGAAAGTGGTTGCGGGAGCCGGATTTGAACCGACGACCTTCGGGTTATGAGCCCGACGAGCTACCATGCTGCTCCATCCCGCGTCCGATTGTTGCTGTTAATAACTGTTTAATTCTGTCATCTAAGAATTGGTTGTAGTAGCCGGATTTGAACTGACTACCTTCGCCTGTTGTTTATAAGGAGTTGAGCCCGATAAGCTGTTTCTCTTTATAAACACATATAGAAAGTGGTTGCGGGAGCCGGATTTGAACCGACGACCTTCGGGTTATGAGCCCGACGAGCTACCATGCTGCTCCATCCCGCGTCCGAT
>NZ_JAHKQZ010000058.1:0-350 GCF_019345585.1 Shewanella sp. NKUCC05_KAH | reverse complement strand
CCGTTCGAGACTAGGACGTTGATAGGCATGGTGTGTAAGCGTTGTGAGGCGTTGAGCTAACATGTACTAATGACTCGAGAGGCTTAACCATACAACCCAGATGGGTTTTACTGAAAATGTTCCAGACATTTTCTAGCACTTCCTCCTTCCATGGAGGTCGTACGAAAAGCCTTAGACAGAATACAGATACTTGATAAAGTTAAAGACTCAAAACAATCAGCTTTCCGAATTATTATTAGCGTGAGCCAGAGATGGACACGGTAATAAACAGAATTTGCTTGGTGACAATAGCCTTGTGGAACCACCTGATCCCATCCCGAACTCAGAAGTGAAACGCAAACGCGCCGATG
>NZ_JAHKQZ010000057.1:0-355 GCF_019345585.1 Shewanella sp. NKUCC05_KAH | reverse complement strand
CTACTCTCACATGGGGAGACCCCACACTACCATCGGCGCGTTTGCGTTTCACTTCTGAGTTCGGGATGGGATCAGGTGGTTCCACAAGGCTATTGTCACCAAGCAAATTCTTTATTCTAGGATTAAACACTAGATTGTAATGGTGCTGATACCCAGAATCGAACTGGGGACCTCATCCTTACCAAGGATGCGCTCTACCGACTGAGCCATATCAGCAATTCTATACTAATCAATTAAGATTATTTAAATTAGGCGCTTGGCGATGACCTACTCTCACATGGGGAGACCCCACACTACCATCGGCGCGTTTGCGTTTCACTTCTGAGTTCGGGATGGGATCAGGTGGTTCCACAAG
>NZ_JAHKQZ010000056.1:0-410 GCF_019345585.1 Shewanella sp. NKUCC05_KAH | reverse complement strand
GTCACCAGTGCCGATGGCACCGCCAGCCACACCGTGACCATCACCATTGTCGGCGCGAACGATCCCGCTGACATCACGGTCGGTAACGGCGACAGCGATGCCGGCACCGTCACCGAAGACGGCGATTCCGACACCCTGCCAGGCACAGTACAAACGGTGGCCGGCACCTTAACCGTCACCGACGTCGACAACGGCGAAGCGGTATTCCAAGTGCAAACCAATGTCGCCGATGGCAACTACGGTTTCTTCAGCATTGATGCCGACGGTAACTGGACCTACACCTTAAACAACAGCCACAGCGACGTGCAGTCACTCAAGGCGGGTGAAACCCTGACCCGTGATATCACAGTCACCAGTGCCGATGGCACCGCCAGCCACACCGTGACCATCACCATTGTCGGCGCGAACGA
>NZ_JAHKQZ010000055.1:0-480 GCF_019345585.1 Shewanella sp. NKUCC05_KAH | reverse complement strand
ATTGCCAGCCGCGGAACCACGAGGATGACCAGTCGCGGTACTCGGCGCTGCATCTGGGGTTGTCCCCAGATTACGTCTAGGTCCTTGGGTGTAATTGCTGCCCGTTTGCGCTCCCTGACTCAGATTCACAGGTGTTGAACTACTCACCTCCCATTTACGGCCAGTGTATCCTTTTGCAGCATTCGCCTCAGGCACTTCTGTCGCAGGGGTGTCTTCCGTAGGCACGCCATCCGTCTGTGACATTGAAGGCGTGTTTGTGGTCTTCGCCGCGACAGGTGGACGAGCCGACGTGCCCGCGACGGCTGTCGGAACATCGGTTTGAGTACCATCATCAGTTATCGATGGCGAACCGTTGCCCGTTACCGCTGGGGTTGTACCGCTGCCATTACCTGCCGCGGGACCACGAGGATGACCAGTCGCGGTACTCGGCGCTGCATCTGGGGCTGTCCCCAAATTACGTCTAGGTCCTTGGGTGTAATT
>NZ_JAHKQZ010000054.1:0-502 GCF_019345585.1 Shewanella sp. NKUCC05_KAH | reverse complement strand
GCTGTCCAGCCACGAAGTGGCGTTCGTTGATAAACTTGTTATAGGTTTAGTGGATAAAGTGTAAATGACTTATCTCCTTTTTGATTTACTAACCGATAATTTCTTTGAGCATCACAGACTTGAACCACCCAAACATAGTCGAATAACCCCGGCTCTATATTGGCCCCTGTTGAGTCAATGTCTTTGATAGGATCATATTTTCTAGTTTGGAGTACTTGAAGTGAATTGCACTCTTTACTGTTAATGGCCTCCATTAGAGCGATGTAGTCTAGAGACCATTGCACATCAGCTTCGTTTAGCAGGCTGCTTGTAACAATACGACTCCCATTACCTTTCCATTTCTCACGAACCTCTGAAAGCAAACCTTCAGAGACGCTCATATTTTTACCATTTAGGTTAAATACATGAGCGTCGCTAGACAAAGACTCTTTATTTGTAGCGCAACCAAATAGAGAAATAACTAACAGAGTAAAAATACACTTCTTCATGATTGACCTATAAC
>NZ_JAHKQZ010000052.1:0-538 GCF_019345585.1 Shewanella sp. NKUCC05_KAH | reverse complement strand
ACGTCTAGGTCCTTGGGTGTAATTGCTGCCCGTTTGCGCACCGTGGCTCAGATTCACAGATGTTGAACTACTCACCTCCCATTTACGGCCAGTGTATCCTTGCGCAGCATTTGCCTCAGGCACTTCTGTTGCAGGGGCGTCTTCCGTAGGCACGCCATCCGTCTGTGACATTGAAGGCGTGTTTGTGGTCTTCGCCGCGACAGGCGGACGAGCTGGTGTACTCCCATTCGTCGGTGTTTCTGCGACGGCTGTCGGAACATCGGTTTGCGTGCCATCATCAGTTACCGATGGCGAACCGTTGGTTGTACCGCTGCCATTACCTGCCGCGGGACCACGAGGATGAGCTGTCGCTGCACTCGGCGCTGCATCTGGGGTTGTCCCCAAATTACGTCTAGGTCCTTGGGTGTAATTGCTGCCCGTTTGGGCTCCCTGACTCAGATTCACTGGTGTTGAACTACTCACCTCCCATTTACGGCCAGTGTATCCTTTTGCAGCATTCGCCTCAGGCACTTCTGTTGCAGGGGTGTCGTCCGTAGGC
>NZ_JAHKQZ010000051.1:0-578 GCF_019345585.1 Shewanella sp. NKUCC05_KAH | reverse complement strand
GGGGCGCTCACCACTTTGTGGTTCATGACTGGGGTGAAGTCGTAACAAGGTAGCCCTAGGGGAACCTGGGGCTGGATCACCTCCTTACCTATACGACTAACTTAATGTTTGGTCGAAAAATGCTCCTGCATTTTCGACATTCGGTACATCCGTGTACCTTTTGAGTGTTCACACAGATTGCTTGTTTATCTTCTCTTAGGAGAAGTCAGAGCTGAATGCGCCGCGAGCCGGTACGCATTGTTCTTTAACAATTTGGAAAGCTGATAGTATTTAATTGCATGAGTCTGTCATGTAATTAATTACAAAACGTTTAATGCGAAAGCATTGAACATGAGTTCTCAAACACTTTATTAAGTGTCTTGAATATTCAATAGTAAATTATTCTTTATTGAATAGTTTACGTCTAAGGCGCGTCCACTTCTTTGGTCAGAAGTGAGACAAGTAAAACCAAGCTGGTCGCAATGCGGCTCAGGTGAGTGAAACTCATTTGGGTTGTATGGTTAAGCGACTAAGCGTATACGGTGGATGCCTTGGCAGTCAGAGGCGATGAAGGACGTAGTAACTTGCGAAAAGCGTTG
>NZ_JAHKQZ010000050.1:0-692 GCF_019345585.1 Shewanella sp. NKUCC05_KAH | reverse complement strand
GGGGCGCTCACCACTTTGTGGTTCATGACTGGGGTGAAGTCGTAACAAGGTAGCCCTAGGGGAACCTGGGGCTGGATCACCTCCTTACCTATACGACTAACTTAATGTTTGTTGAGTGTTCACACAGATTTGCTTGATAGAAGAAAGAGTAAAAGATGGACCTAGTTAAATAGGTTTATCAAAGATGGGTCTGTAGCTCAGCTGGTTAGAGCGCACCCCTGATAAGGGTGAGGTCGGTGGTTCAAGTCCACTCTGACCCACCAATCCTTCCTTCTCAGCGTTGGAAAGTGACTCGTTTAGTGAACTAAACGTCGCCACTGTCCGCCTTGATAAGAAATGATTGGCAAACCAATCCTTTTAGAGGTTTGGAACATCTTACTTACTCGCACTGCATGTAAATGGGGCTATAGCTCAGCTGGGAGAGCGCCTGCCTTGCACGCAGGAGGTCTGCGGTTCGATCCCGCATAGCTCCACCATTTACACCTTATTCTGACTTTATTGCAAAGTAATAAGGCATATGCACTATGGATAGAGATGCCAAAGATAAACTTAAAAATTATCTTTGGCTTTTTTAAGCCCGCTCTTTAACAATTTGGAAAGCTGATAGTATTTAATTGCATGAGTCTGTCATGTAATTAATTACAAAACGTTTAATGCGAAAGCATTGAACATGAGTTCTCAAACACTTTATT
>NZ_JAHKQZ010000049.1:0-718 GCF_019345585.1 Shewanella sp. NKUCC05_KAH | reverse complement strand
GCTTTTAGTGAAAATTGGCGACCGAAAGGATGCGGCCGATAGACACTCAATCCTCTAACGCGACCCAGCCAATACCAACCGAGCTGCTCGACTTTTCGAAACCATGGATTACGAAAGCCCGCGTCAGTGACTATCAGCGGGGTGATGTTGTCAGGTAATACTTTTCTGAGTTCATTAAGAAACTGATTATGGGCGGTTTGAGTGCCTTGCAGCACTAATGGAAATGTTCGTTCGTAGAGCGTGATAGAGCGACCTTTGATAGCGATAGAGGCGCGTAGCGCAATAAGCTCACGACCTTCACGCATATCTGACCAATCCACCAATATTGTCGGCATCGTATGTGCTGTTAGCAACCACTTTGCATGCCACTGATAAACAGCCATTCTTTCATGGTGAAGATGCGGGTTGCCCAACAATCTATCCATGCGTTTTATTGAGTGCTTAGTATGAGTGCTGGTGCCATCAATGTGCCGCCCTAAATGCGTTAGGGTGAGGCAATCCGCGTTGATAAGTGCTCGGCAAGCAACCATGAGGGTATTGAGTCGCTTTTGATGGATTTCTGGACAATGTTGATAGAGAGATTGATGTAAGATAGTTAACACTTGCACCTTGAAGCCCTGTGATTGATGTTTGTTCGCACTTCCATCAGATCACACTTCAAGGTGTAAGTTCACTCCAATCTAATGATTTATATGTAAATCATCAGGGGATTCTTCAG
>NZ_JAHKQZ010000047.1:0-1019 GCF_019345585.1 Shewanella sp. NKUCC05_KAH | reverse complement strand
TAATGCCGTTCACTTAAGAGTGAACGGCATTTTTCTTGGTCTAACCGGGAACTTGTTTTTGCTCATTTTAAGAACTCGTGGATATGCCCTTTCCCGTTTACCATCCAGCTTAAATTGCCGTGCATTTCGTTCTATATCCAATACGTCTCTCGGGACATTCCCCGGTGTTTGTGATGACAGTTGTGTCAACTTGAAGATGATATAACTCGCCGCATCTCGAAAACTCAGTTGATTGGGGTGGACCGATGGCAAGCTTTTAGCCATCAGCAACATCTTATATCTAATGAGATTATAGGCCAGTAGCACGCCCCATAACTCTTGAGTCACCAGCTCCGGTAGTTGACTGCGGAGCGTAAAACGGCTCTCCAGTAGATGTTGCTTCATCTCTCTGTAGCCCAGTTCTATTTCCCATCGATGGGCATATAAGTCGACGATGTCTTCGCTGGGGTAACGCATCGGGTCTGTCAACGAGGTCAAAATGGCGACTGGCTTACCTTTCACTGTCTTAGTCAATAAACGCGCTTCAAGAGTTTCAGGGAGATGTGGCCATTTCTTTCTGGCCTGAGGTGTAGTGGTGAGTTTCACCCACTGATCATGCTTTCCTAGCGTTCGCACCACCTCATATTGAGTGCCTTTCTTCAATGGCAACAACCAGTGGCTATCAGGTTGCGCTTGCTGCCAAGCGTGTAACAGGCCGAGCGAGTAAAATCCTCGGTCAAATAGGGTTAGGCTGTGATTGGGAATGCTAGGAATGAGCTGGGATGCTAAGTTCATTTCATTTTCGGCAACCGAATCAAAGGCGCTGTTGACCAACAAATGGCTGCTTAATTCCATCAAGCAAACCATGCGAATTTGCGGATAAGCAGCTTCGCCTGAAGCGTTTGCGGTACGCGCAAAGGCGGCTTGATTTTGGACACTATCGGGTGTCCGCCACACTACACCGTCAACACCATACAAGTTAAGGCCGCACCAATGAGGATGTTCAGCTCTCGCGTGCCAGGTATTGGCGCTGCGACTAA
>NZ_JAHKQZ010000046.1:0-1043 GCF_019345585.1 Shewanella sp. NKUCC05_KAH | reverse complement strand
ACCTCAGGAGTAAACTCCCTTGTGCTGCCGCTCGACTTGCATGTGTTAGGCCTGCCGCCAGCGTTCAATCTGAGCCATGATCAAACTCTTCAATTAAAGTTTTGTTGCTTCTGTCTTGCGACTTCAGCGGCTCAATGAATTCTGATTTTTTGTCACCACTTAAAAGCAGAAACAAACTGTACATATTGCTATGAACACTCATCACTTTCGTGATACAGAAAATATTGATTTAAATTTTTGACTGCCAACCCGAAGGTTAAGCAGTTTCGATTAACTCAACACCTGTGAGTGTCCACACAGATTTCTTGTTTTATCTTGTTAAAGAGCGTTGACCACATACCGTTGCAGGCGGGTCGTGCTGATGCTTCATCAGCTCAGGGTCGTGCATTTTACGCATTTCCTGTTTCGCGTCAAGGAGTTTTTGCAAACTTTCTCAACACTCATCAATCAGTAAAATCATTGATGAACCGTCACATCAGGCTGCTTAACGCTGTCTGCCGTGTCAGTGGATGCGCATTATAGGCAGCAGGAGATTTTGCGCAACCCCTATTTTAAGGAAATTTGCAGTTAATTCTAATTATCTAATCTAGCCACACCATACCCACCACTTACCCCCAAAGTTATCCACAATTCAGTCAAGACTACGCCTTTGTTTCGCATTATGTATAGCCAAAAGCCATCAGATGATTTGTTAGTAGTTATAAAAATAGAAGACTTTCGTCTTTTAAAATGAAGATTAAACGAGGCTAAGCGTGAGATTGACCTACGGATCGGCTTAAATAGATTTGTTTTAATGGCGACAACGCGTGACCATTAGTAAGTAGCGAGTTTGTGATGTAAGAACTGAAGGCATGACTATGATAGGGTTCATTGGTGCATATATGCATATAGATGTAGAAATAAAACAAACCCACAAAAAAGCCAGCTTACGCTTAATGCCGATCAGTTAAGACAGATCGCTTGACGATCTCGCTGAAAAGATCAAAATCCGATGACCTCATGTCATCGGATTTTTTTATGCAACTCTCAGAAGCACTCGCCCG
>NZ_JAHKQZ010000044.1:0-1245 GCF_019345585.1 Shewanella sp. NKUCC05_KAH | reverse complement strand
CAGGGCAACCGCATGAGTGTTTAAAATTCGTCCAGCTGCAACCCTGCTAATAGAACCGATTCTAAATATTCAGGTTTCATCCAAGCTCTTTTCTGTTTCGCTGGAATGCTTCCTTTAGAAGGTTCAGCCCTAAGCATATTCAGTGATATGTGCCTAAGCATGGCCCAATTTTCTGCCCCATGGTGTTGGTAAATCTGGCAACTATCTTCTTTCATTGAGACATCTAGCACCCAGTGTAAGCTGTTCTCAATACCCCAATGCCCACGCACTGAATTGGCTAACTGCTGCTCATCGAGTGTGGCTGAACTGATATAGTAACGGTAGGTCAATTCTGCCTCTTTCCCTTTCGTATGCCGATAACTCAAACACATACCTAATGTTTTCAATTTCATCCACTTAGGAAAATTATCTTGGAGCGGGTTTGCAGGTATTACATAGTAGGCTCTTGCCTCGATACGGCCTCTATTTTTCTCAATAACGAGTCCATCAAGAGGATTACTGCGCGCTTCACTGAAAGCACTGACCACGGCCTCATGCAAGGAACTTTGATTCGCCTTCACAGCAAGTAAGTAGTCACCTCCTTGCTCGACTATCTGCCTTGCAATCTCTGTCTGGCAACCCATGGCGTCGATTGATACCAGTGCTCCTTCTATATCTAATAACTGGAGCAGCGCTGGGATTGCAGTTATCTCATTGGATTTATTTGCAGTTTTTACTTGCCCCAGCACCACTTTATTGGCACAGGCAAACGCATTGACCATATGAATGGTTGAGCGCCGATCTTCACGATTGTATGAGGCACGAAGCGTTTTACCATCGATAGCAATAAGATGGCCATCACTCATCTCATGGACGGCTCGCATCCAATTGGCGAAGCACAGTCGGAATTGTTCCGGCTCGATACGAGAGATAATACGTGCAATGGTGTCATCGACAGGGACACCTTCGGTCAGAATTCCCTTTTCTTTAAACCAGGTATGATGTCCGGCAGCATAGTCATGGATTTCTGACCAGCCTTCGGCCCCAGCAATCACACCACACAGAGTGACGAACAATACATCATGCAATGGGTAAGTTACTTTGGCAGATTGTCGGCTGTCAGCAATCGAGTTGAAATGAGACGTGAAGGCTTCAAGGTACATGCTCTGATGTTCTCTATAAGAAAAAGAGAGCATAAGATCATAATCGACACCGTCCGTCAAATTGGGGTCAAAACGGTTAAAATATATTCACGATCTCGCCCTG
>NZ_JAHKQZ010000043.1:0-1265 GCF_019345585.1 Shewanella sp. NKUCC05_KAH | reverse complement strand
ATAATGCTGCTGCGCAATGTGCAGGTCGGTCACAGTCAAATCACTACAGATAAAGCCGTATTGTCATTTTTCGGTAACGAGTCATAGGAGCAATTGAAATGGGATTACCAGTTACAGTTTATCGATACACAGACTCAGGTGCGCCACAGTTGGTTAATGCCACCCCCTCAGAGTGGATTAATATCCTAAAAAAAGTGCTGGTTGAGGGTTATGGCAATAAAGCCCCGCTAGGCTGGACTCTTGAATTCGAGAATGCCGCAGCGTTTAAGGTGGCATTTAGAAACTCACTCGCGAATGGTGGCTCAGGGGGCTATTTTCAATTTTGGTCAGCTAATGGTGGCAATACTTCGCAGCAAGGTTGCTATATAAAATGTGCAGGGGATATGTCTGCTATAGATGTGTTTTCTAAAGCTTGTGGTCTTAGAGCTGCAACACTTTCAAACTCTGGTAAAGGGTGGGAAATTATAGGTACATCAAGGGGATTCTACCTAATGCAGCATCGGACTGATTCACCAAAGATGCTTGTTGCTGCTAACACTATCTTTTGGTGTTACTTCATTGGTGATATTCATAGTTTTTATTCTAATGATATCAACTGTTTTTCACTTATTTCAGGTAATAACACCGCTGGTGATTTACCTTCAACACCTGCAGGTAGTGTCATTGGTTGGACTACGACACTTTCTGCCCAGTTATATGCGGTTGATGGTGTCAATACTAGCCGAATGTATTCAATGACTCTTCCGTTTGTCAATACAAGCTCACCCGGAGCACCATTTCTTAACGATGCAGAGGTGTCGAACTTACAACATAATTTTGTTATGCCGTATTTAGAGATTGCATACAACAGCAATGATGCAAGTGGAGTTCCTGCAAATATCAGCACGTCATTACCAGCTTGTCGAGGGACAGCACCAGGGATGAAGGTTTCCTCATTTGTTGGCTACGGTAATAACAACTGGCCAGTTGATCGAATCTTTGACGGGATAACTTACATTTTACTCAGATCTGTTTACAACAATAAGTTATGGATTAGTACGGATGACTGGTATGAGTAAATTTATCGATGTAAAACCCGTAAAGTCATCGGTTTATCATCAAGCAGTTATAGATATTAAAGTTGATAACAACGCAGAGCGATTAATTGTAATGAATCGCTTAACATGCGAAATTTATTATGTTTTTAATTGCAATCAAGTGAAGAATGTCAAATTAATAATGCCATTGGAACATACAACAAACAATGAGTTATTGGTCGGCATACT
>NZ_JAHKQZ010000042.1:0-1742 GCF_019345585.1 Shewanella sp. NKUCC05_KAH | reverse complement strand
GAGCGTACCTTCTCCCGAAGTTACGGTACCATTTTGCCTAGTTCCTTCAGCCGAGTTCTCTCAAGCGCCTTGGTATTCTCTACCCGACCACCTGTGTCGGTTTGGGGTACGATTCCCACTAACCTGAAGCTTAGAAGATTTTCCTGGAAGCATGGCATCAACTACTTCAGTCCCTTAGGACCTCGTCATCAGCTCTCAGTGTGTACATTAAAGTACGTGTCCCCGGATTTGCCTAAGAACACCACCTACCACCTTAAACGCGGACTACCAACGCCGCGCTAGCCTAGCCTTCTCCGTCTCTCCATCGCAGTTAGCGGAAGTACAGAAATATTAATCTGTTTCCCATCGATTACGCCTTTCGGCCTCACCTTAGGGGTCGACTCACCCTGCCCCGATTAACGTTGGACAGGAACCCTTGGTCTTTCGGCGAGGGGGTTTTTCACCCCCTTTATCGTTACTCATGTCAGCATTCGCACTTCTGATACCTCCAGCGTGGGTTACCCCTTCACCTTCAACGGCTTACAGAACGCTCCTCTACCGCGCACAGTAAACTGTGCACCCGTAGCTTCGGTGACTAGCTTAGCCCCGTTACATCTTCCGCGCAGGCCGACTCGACTAGTGAGCTATTACGCTTTCTTTAAATGATGGCTGCTTCTAAGCCAACATCCTAGCTGTCTAAGCCTTCCCACATCGTTTCCCACTTAGCTAGTACTTTGGGACCTTAGCTGACGGTCTGGGTTGTTTCCCTTTTGACGACGGACGTTAGCACCCGCCGTCTGTCTCCCGAGTAGTACTCATTGGTATTCGGAGTTTGCAAAGGGTTGGTAAGTCGGGATGACCCCCTAGCCTTAACAGTGCTCTACCCCCAATGGTATTCGCTCGAGGCGCTACCTAAATAGCTTTCGAGGAGAACCAGATATCTCCCGGTTTGATTGGCCTTTCACCCCCAGCCACAAGTCATCCGCTAATTTTTCAACATTAGTCGGTTCGGTCCTCCAGTTGATGTTACTCAACCTTCAACCTGCCCATGGCTAGATCACCGGGTTTCGGGTCTACACCTTGCAACTAAACGCGCAGTTAACACTCGGTTTCCCTACGGCTCCGCTATTCGCTTAACCTCGCTACAAAATGTAAGTCGCTGACCCATTATACAAAAGGTACGCAGTCACGGTCTCAAGAACCGCTCCCACTGCTTGTACGTATACGGTTTCAGGTTCTATTTCACTCCCCTCACAGGGGTTCTTTTCGCCTTTCCCTCACGGTACTGGTTCACTATCGGTCAGTCAGGAGTATTTAGCCTTGGAGGATGGTCCCCCCATATTCAAACAGGATGTCACGTGTCCCGCCTTACTCGTTTTCATCAATGGTTAGTTTTCATGTACGGGGCTATCACCCTGTGCCGCTGCGCTTTCCAACGCATTCCACTAACACCCCACTGACTTAAGGGCTAATCCCCGTTCGCTCGCCGCTACTAGGGGAATCTCGGTTGATTTCTTTTCCTAAGGGTACTTAGATGTTTCAGTTCCCCTCGTTCGCCTCGCAACACTATGTATTCATGTTGCGATAACAGCTTATGCTGCTGGGTTCCCCCATTCGGACATCGTTAGCTCAAATGCTTGTTACTAGCTCGCCAACGCTTTTCGCAAGTTACTACGTCCTTCATCGCCTCTGACTGCCAAGGCATCCACCGTATACGCTTAGTCGCTTAACCATACAACCCAAATGAGTTTCACTCACCTGAG
>NZ_JAHKQZ010000041.1:0-2169 GCF_019345585.1 Shewanella sp. NKUCC05_KAH | reverse complement strand
CAGTGTTGAACAAGCCCGATGCTGGTTGTTGACACTTTATTATGCAAATAGCGGATTGAGAATTTGAAGGTATCAAGGTCGTATTTTGAAAGAGACTTTTATGCAGACATGACCCGCCCTTAGCGAACGAGCTAATATTTTTATCACTTTTTCATCAAGCTGTTATCGAGTCCTCATTCTGTTTGGTTAACCCGTTATCCTTATACTTCTCGCCTTAGGCGGTGATATTAACGCCTGTCGGTCGATGACGCATATGAACGCCCATAAAATGCATCGCGAGGTGGCAACAAGGGCAATAGCGCACGGCTAAGGCACGTTTGACCTCTGGTAATGCGGGGAAAGTGGCTCCTGCGACAGCCAACATCAGTTGGATTTGTTGCCGTAGCTTTTTGGCATTGCCTCGCAGTAAGCCATAGTCTCGTACTCGCCGTAATCCTTTGGGTAACACATGTTGTAATATCAACCACAGAAATTCGACCGCGGGCAAGCTGCGTACTTGTTGGCAGCAAGTCTGACTGTCTTGATAGGTAAAACTCACCTGATTATCGACATGACGACAAATACTGCTGTCGGGTAAAACGCCCCGATAAAGGTAGCGCGATAGATATTGCAGTGCAGGTTCGCCTTTACCTACGAACTGACAATCGACCACCCATTTTGAGTGGGATTGATGTGGTAGGGTGAGTTGAAGCGTGTCACTCAGATAAGCCAGTAAACGTGCTCGCCACACCTTGGCAAGATTAAAGGCGTTAAATAAGTAATGGGTTTGACACTTACGCCATTGCCGCTTGCCTGAGTGGTAGCTCCCTGCAGGGATAATGAAGTGCAGATGTGGATGGTAGTCTCTGCGTCGACTGTGAGTATGCAGTACGCCGGTGAAGCCGATGTCACCACTGAGCTTAGGGGAGCGTGCGGCAAAGTCTTTGAGTACACTCGCTGCCACGGTAAACATGGCGTGATAGAACGGCTCGGGTTGCGATTTCGCTATGGCTCTTAATTCAAACGGCAAGGTAAAGGTCACCATAAAATAATTCACCGGTAATAACTTAGCTTGTTGTTTACTCAGCCAGTCACATGTGGTGCCGTGTTGGCACTGTGGGCAACTGCGATGACCGCAAGAGAGCGGAAACTCAAGCTGTTGCTCGCAGGTTTGACAACCCCAGCAGCTAACCCTCGCCGTGTTGAAACGACAGCTGAGCATGGCATGGATAGCAGCATGTATTTCTGGGGTGATTTGATGGGCATAACGCCGCCGAAAATCCGCCAGATGTTGGCGTAAAATATCGATAAACTGGCTCATAACCCACACTCCCACCTTAAGGCCAAGTCGTTGGTCAGTTGGTTAATTGCCTCACAGGTATTTTTACGGGTGATATCAGTGAGCCGCGTGTAACGGGCGGTGGTATTCAGGCTATGGTGGCCGAGCAGTGTTTGCACTGAGCGCAAATCGAGTCCTTGCTCCAGCAAATGGGTGGCATAACTGTGACGTAGACTGTGCGGACTGATGGCTTTATGAATGTTGCACTCGGAAATGACTTGCTTCATGGCTTTTTGGAGCCCGCCTCTGTCCATGAGTGAGTCAGGTTGATTATCTTTACCCGGAAATAGCCAACGAGGATGACGGTGGGTGCGCCAATAATAGCGTAAGGCTAACAAGGTGCGTTGAGGTAAAGGCACCAGTCTATCCTTGCCACCTTTAGCATCACGGATATGCACCTGCATGAGTCCTGCATCAATATCTCCGACCTGCAATGAAATCGCTTCACCAAGGCGCAATCCCATGCTGTACAGGGTTAAGAAACAAACCTGATAACGCAGTTGACGCGTGAGGCTGATAACTATCGCGACTTCGCAGGGCGTCAGGATATCGGGCAGGTGTTTCACCTGTGGAGGCTTAACAATATTAAGCCACTGCCAAGATTTATTGAGGACGTGAAAGTAGAAAAACTGCAAGCCGTTGCGGTCGAGTTTGACGGTGCTCCATGAATGTGAGGCAATTAAGTCGGCAAAATAGCGCTTTAAATCATCGGAGGTCAGGGTATCGGGGCAACAGTCAAAATATGCCGCAATACGGCGTATAGCTCGGCTATAGGCATCAATGGTTGCAGGCCGCTTGCCTTGCAAGGTTAAGTTGGTAAGATGTTGTTCATAAAGTAAATCAAAGCGTTG
>NZ_JAHKQZ010000040.1:0-3015 GCF_019345585.1 Shewanella sp. NKUCC05_KAH | reverse complement strand
TTAGGTTAAATACATGAGCGTCGCTAGACAAAGACTCTTTATTTGTAGCGCAACCAAATAGAGAAATAACTAACAGAGTAAAAATACACTTCTTCATGATTGACCTATAACGCCCGCAGCACGCGCGGCCTTGTAGTGGAGGCGAAGCCGCAACGAAAAAGCCGTCGCTGTGCCTGCGCTTGTTAACTGTGACTGGCAACCAACTTGTTGCATTCATCGATAATTTCCGGAACGCAGCTTTCTGCTGTGATGCCTATGTTCTCATGGTCGTATTGTTCGTGTGCAAGAAGACCAAATGCTGCCAGCTCAGTTGGCCAATCAAGATCACGGTTGATTTCTCCGAGCTTGGCACAACCAAGGTTAGGATCAATATCACCCGCCAATATTTTCTTAGCGATGCTCACCGCATCAGCTAACATTTCGATTTTCTCGGTTTCTTCCATAGTTTGCTTTTACAGTTAACGTCGCCATATGGGGCGCACAAATGCTTGGCTAAACTTAGCGACGAAGGAACGCAAGCCAAGCGTTTTGCGTCCAACTACCATAATGGCCTTGTTATAAATCGATTACTCTAAGCCAACCCTTAATATTTTTCCGTTTTTAATTACGACTCTCAAACCATGCTCTACATCGAAGGTACACTCATACTCTAAATGAAGTTCTCCACCTTCATCTTCAGGAAACATGAACACTCCTGGTTCGGTGATATAGTTCCACACTTCATTAGGTGCGAATAGCTTTGGCATTAGCTCGTCGGCATACTCCCCTAAACCAAGATGATAATCAGGTAAGACTCTCTGGTAATATTGGAAAATTGCTTCCTCAATTTTAGGGAACTCAAGTTCGATATTATTGTAAAGCCAGTTGATAGAATCTTTATGCGACTGCTCTATTTCACCAGAACCAGATAACCCTATAGTAAACAAAACACTTTCACCTAAAGCAGGAAAAGATATTTCCCCCTCTAAATCGTGTCCCGTTAATTCTAATTGATCAATTATTTTTTCGGCTACTTCCATATTTACCTAGATTTATAACGTTTGGTTAAGGGGCTTGCTTTAGCAAGTCCCAGAGAGCGGAGCGAACGATTTGAACCACTGGTTAGGTGCTCTGGCGCAGAGATTCAACATTACGCTGTAAATCACTTGGTTCAATATCAAAGCCAGACGCTTTAGCTCCAGCCCAATTAACGCCTGCAAGTAAACCATCTTTCTTTAAACCTGGAACCCAGCGCTCGCAAAAAACAGACCACTCAATTGCTACGGGTACAAAGCTACTGTATGCAGGAATACTGCGAATGATAGTTTGCGCCCGCGACTCCGATGACCAAAAAGGCATTGCACGCTTCCCACTGGCATCTAGTGGTGCAGGGAAGCCACCAGAGTCTTTTATTCCCCATACGAAATTTGACTCGGCGACTTCACGATAAAATTCGGCAGCGTGCGCGGAAGCGATACTCATAAGCACCTAACGCTTTAAACAGCGGGAAACGCGAGCGTTTTGGCGCAGCCAGTGAGCGGTTTTCCGATGATTTAACTTGTTATACATCATCTTCATCGTTGTACTCCGAGAGATAAATAGACATACCTAAATCAGTACACTTTTTCATTAGTTGAACTGACAAAATAGGACCTCCACCATTAGCCCCTTCTCTCGGTGTGAAACCAATATCGGCTATCCACTGATGTCCAGATGGGAGATTATCGGCATGTTCGGTAAGCCAGTTTTCAAAAATTTTAAATAATTCTGGTAGATCCCAGGACTCCTCAGCCAAGCGAACATAATTCTCCGAATTCCCGTCAGTTACTTTCCTAATCCAGATAGACAAATCTGCAAGATCCTTTTGATGTATAACGCTTTAAACAGCGGAAAACGCGAACGTTTTGGCGCAGCCAGTGAGCGGTTTTCCGATGATTTAACTTGTTAAATGCCATTTTTCTCGCGCTCAGCTTGTTTTTTGATTTTGGGCATTTGTATTTGTAGTAAAACAAATGCTGGCACTAATGGTACAAACGCTAGCCAAGATTGCATTTGAAAAGCCCAAAAGTAAATGAACCAACCTTGGCTAATAATTAAACCAGAAATTTTTAACCAGCGCGAGAAAAGCATAAGATCTCCCATGGCCGCTAGAAGTAACCCAAAGAAAAGCGCACCGAAGCCATACAACCAAAGGTTAAAGTTCAGAGATGAATTAATAGCCCCTACATCGATGGCAATTCCAAATAAAAATGGAACCAAAACCAAGATCATGGCGACAGTAGAAAAGCGATCATTACTCTGCTGCTTCTGATGAGCTTTATTTTTCTGTGCGAGTTTCTCTAATGTGTCCATGGCATTTAACGCTCGCCTAAACGGCGAGCAACTTGTTGCGAGTCCAGAGGCCGCGATGTTTAAGGCGATTGTGAGAGCTCACAGCTTGATGACTGCCAACATATCTTCACCATCTTCATCCAAACCCACTTCCTGAAAGCCAAAACGTGAATAAAAATCTTTGGCCACCGGGTTTTCAGGGTCATAGCAAATTTCTATTTCTTTTACTTTGTCACTGGATTTGATTTCATTGAGCGCCAAATTTAGTGCAACTCTGCCAATACCAGATTGTTGATAGCGTTGATCCACCATAAAGCGCCAGATAGAAACTTTTTCAGGCGTTTCAGATACCCACATGAAAAAACCGACAGGCTTATCGTTCTGATAGATAGCTCTGCAGGTATGCCCTTGGCAGTAATGTGATTCAACCAAAGACCACATATTGCTCGCAACATATTCCTGTTGCTCATTCGTGACATCTAAGTCACATACGTCTTCATAATTTGAACTTGTAATCTCTTCCAATGTGATACTCATGACTTTCCTTAGCTCTAACGCCCAAAGCAGCTGCGCGGTACGCGTCGGCTGGCTTTTCTTGTTGAACGAAGCCGCTTTGCGGCAGGAACAAGATAAAGCCATCCTTTTGCCCCTCATCCTAAATACTTGCTAGACGCGACCTGCTTCGGTCGCAAACCTAGGAGTATC
>NZ_JAHKQZ010000039.1:0-9414 GCF_019345585.1 Shewanella sp. NKUCC05_KAH | reverse complement strand
ACCGTAAATCTCTCCACCTATCACCGCTGAAATCATTGCGTATCAAGGTGTTCAGAGGTGCTACAAACAAGAAAGATCTATACAAACAAGAAAGATAAAGATCTTACAAAGTAAAAATCATGTGGAAAACTTTAAAATTTCGGGGAGTAAGAACCCCTCCAGGGGGCTTTGCCCCCGCCGGCCCTTCCCCTCGCTCCGCTCGTTTCCGGCGCCCCCAAGAGCAGCGGCTGCGCCGCGACCAAGGGCTTCGCCCTAGTTCGCCTAAAGGCTCCACCCTTACCCATTAATGCCTCGCCATTTCCTAGCTTCGCTAGGGGCGAGCATAAAAACCTCGCTATTAGTTCCGTTTGTCTCCGACCGTTTAACAAAAAACGTGCTGTACTTCTTGCTAAAGGCATCGCTTCGCTCATGTCTAGCAGGAAGGAGATAAATCCACCTCTATCATCAATGCTAACAAGGTTAAAACGCTGTAAAACCCGCTAAAAAGATAAACGTATAGCAAGATGACATTTTTTTAAAATGTTGCTTAAAACGCATTTTAGGGCCTCTGAGCGATAGGTGATTAGCGAAGTCTATCGCCAAGAGCAAAGTGGCTAGTTCTTTCAATCAGCAAAAAATGACGTCAAGCGGGGTAGTGTCACTCCATTTTAAGGGAGTGACACTACCCCCAAATGGTGTTCCTCATGCGGGGGTAGCGTCATTTTTTGCTTTTTGAGGCGTGACGCCGAAGCAGTGGCTTGCGCTGTAATTTGGCATGAGGTACAGTCAAGTTTCTTCACATCGCATCCATTGATGCCAAATAACTAAACCTCTTTGATCACCTAGTAATCTCCAAGCTCAACAGAGCTTATGGGTCATTATATTTGGATGTTTGCGCTCAACAGAGCCACACCATTTGGGCAATTGCCCGTAACAACACTCGCTCAATATCACCGGTTTGCCGGTGGGTTCTTTCTGTGTCGGCAGTCAGAACGAGCATTAACACTGAACTGAATTCCGAAATGGCCTAGAAATAGGTCGCCGTGTTGTTAGCCCTCGAGAAATATATTCCTCTTAAAACACGCCCGAATGGGCGTGCTTTTATCTCAAAATTAAATTTTAATTTTTGATTGTGTAACTTTTTCAAGGTGCATTATGGCGACCAATTTCTTTTTTGAGGCCGGCAAGCTATTGCGGCAGCACAACCCAAGCTCTTTTGCGACTAAATCAGAACGATTCAAAACCATTAAATTAGTCGATAAACAGCTCGTTGCCTTGGGTTTTAAAGGGCTTGAACTCAATAATTTAAAACCTAAGCACATCGAAGCATTAGTTACTCATTGGCAAGCTGATGGCCTTGCCCTGGGCACGATTAAAAATCGTATGGCACATCTACGATGGTTAGCGGAAAAAATCGGTAAAAATGGCCTTGTACCGCGCTCCAATGACTCGGTGGGGATTAGCCGTAGGGTGTATGTCACCAATGAAAATAAGAGCCGAAAATTGAGTGATATGCGACTAAATTTGATAACCGATCAGTATGTGCAAATGTCCTTGCGCCTGCAGGCAGCGTTTGGATTACGGCGTGAAGAAGCCATGAAGATCCAACCGGCGAAAGCAGATCGGGGTGATCGTTTGGTACTTGATGCGTCCTGGTGCAAAGGCGGTCGAGATCGCGCGATCCCGATTTTAACTGCTGCTCAGCACGAACTATTGGCAGAGGCGAAAGCATTAGCTGCCGGCAGATCGCTTATTCCGAAAGAACTCAGTTATGTGCAGCAAATGAAACGCTATGAAAATACCTGTATAAAAATTGGATTGGATAGGGCACATGGGTTAAGGCACAGCTACGCTCATCGCCGTTATGTGGAACTGACCGGTTTTGAATGTCCGGCGGTATCGGGTGTTTCTGTCGGTTCATTGCCCGCAGCGCAACAAGCCGCTGATAGGTACGCCAGAACTGTGATAACCGGTGAGTTAGGGCATAGCCGGTTGCAAGTCACTGCTGTGTATTTAGGCCGTTAACTTATTTGATATTGTAACTTTTTCAAGAGGGTTTTTTGGTTGTTTTAGTGTGATTATTGACCAAGTTGCACATTTCACGTATCGTTATATAACGGTGGGCGTAATAGGTTCACTGTGCAACAGCCACTTTTAAAGTGGCTGTTTTTGTTTGGGCCCCAAAATATTTTTCAATAGATAACCGCCACTCTGGCGGTTTTTTTATGCTTCGGAGTTACTAAATTGAAAGAGCTTCAAGATCTGCTGCAGTTTGTTGTTGAACTTAAACTGTCAAAATTTGTGCGCATTTTGATCATTTTGTTTTTCTTAGCATTAATTAAGAATCCTGCATTGCTCGGACTGTAAATATTCAAATCTAACTAACTCGTTAAATTTTTATCACTCCCCAATGGGGTTTTTTTATGCCTTCTACCTTGATTTTGTAACTTATTCAAGTATGATTGTTACTATGCAAATAAAATGGGGGTGAGCTATGAAAGAAGAAAAAATTACCATTGTAAAAGGACAGCATGGCGGCGCTCGCCCAGGTGCTGGTCGTAAAACTAAGTATGAAAAGACCGTGGTGATGAGGGTTCCTGAGAAGTACCAAGAGGTGATCAAGGCTCTTATCACCCACTTGGATGATACCGCTTACCTAAATAGCCATTATAAAAATGGGCAGGAATCCGAGTTGGTTTATCTACGCTCGCTCGATGATAATAAGCAAAATATTAGCTTTAAAACCATGCCGTTCTAAGGCAGTGTTGCATGGTGCAACACCATGCAACAGGGAGCGTTAAACGCAATGAATTTTTGCAATGCAAAAAATAAGGGTTGAAAGGGTGGGCCTTATTTGCCGTTTTTTAGCATTATTTTCGAGAGATAAATTTGCAATGCAAAAAAGTGTGAGCGTTATTTCAGCTGTAACGGTCATTTATGAGTCGCAACATTCCCCTTTTTGATAAGCTATTTCTGCCGGATCGTAACGGTATTTACATTGCTCCTTCATGGGGTGATTGTTAACATTAACAGCGCGGAAGAACATAAACTGAGCAGAGGTATATTATGAGTGAGCTACAACTATGGTCTATCTTAATCATGTTCGTGACACTCGGTTTAGTTATCGCATCCGGAGTGGTCTTATACAAAGGGTTTAAGGAATAGCCCTTACTCAATCAAACCGAGCAAAGGGCCTAAGTTTCGTGTAATAAACTGTAAAATATTTTGATTTTGTTACTTTTTCAAGGTGATTTATCACCAGTGACTAGGTAAGCGCAATTTTGTGTGGAACACGCGAAGGATATGGATCTCATCTTGATGTACTCTGTACGGGATGATAAACGGGTAATCCTGCACCACCAGTTCTCGAGTACCGGCCACGCGCCCTGCTCGGCCCATAGCGGGCTGAGTCGTCAATAAGTTTACTAATCGGTAAACGTCTTGCACAAATGCTTGGGCGACCTTGGGGTTGTCTTTGGCAAGGTAATCATAGGCATCTTCAAGATTTTGCGCTGCTTTGCGCAGCCACCTAACCTGCATTGATCCCCCAACCTTTAAACTTGGCATTCATTTCGTTTTCAGGCACGAAATCACCGGCATCGGCTTCGCGTAGCGCAGCTTGAATTTCAGCAATCTGCCAAGCTTCTCGATCTAAATAATCCTGGATCGCTTGATTGGCTAACCAAGATTTTGTTCTACCGGTTGACTGAGCTAGCTGTACCAGCTTTTGCTCTATTTCATCGGATAAGCGTACTGACATGACACTCATAGCAAACCTCAAAATACAATGTATACATTAAACTACACTACACGGATTGGAGCTAAATTGCCATGTAGTGTTTATCGCCAAACTGAATTTGATTTAGTTTCAAAAACAAGTTGTTTAACAGCATTTTCTCCTAGCCATGTATTGCTCAATATTATTACACTGGGATAAAGCCACGATTGCTTGATAATTCATTGAGATATGTGGCGTATTACTTAATGGGAGAATGACTGGTGAATAGAGAGAGAGCTAATGCGTTTTGGGCCCATGCGTTGCCGTGTGTGATCATCTCATCCTGTATGCTGGGTTTTGCCTGGCTTGCTATTCAGGAATCAGATGTAGCCTTATCGGTAAACTATCTTGTGGCGGCCTCCGTTTCGTTTAGTTTTACGCTGATAGGCTATTGGGGTTATTGTAAATATTACGCGTCAAAAAAGCCGCACAGTGCATTATATGCTGTTGTTTATACAGTGTTATTTTCATTTTATTATCTGCCAAGCGCTTTTTTTCAAAGACGTTGATAATTTTGCAATGCAAAATTATGTTATAAAAAATTGCTAATTTGGGGTCTGCTTTGCCATCTTAACTACCAGAATGTATTGCAAAAAACATTAAAAAGTAACAACCTAGCAGCACATATTTAAAATAAGGATATATTTATGAGCGAGATGATTTGCCCTCATTGTCATGGAACTGTTAGTCGAGGTGCGAGAGTATGTCGAGGGTGTCAAGCTGAAATAGAATATGGAACCCCGCCTGCCTACATATTGTTTTTACTTATTTTTTCAGTGATTGTCGGTGTGAAAACAACATCCTTTCTTCCCGAGTTTATGGGATGGATTGTTGGGGTTGGTGTATTCATTGGTGGTTTTGTAGGTATTAATAAAATATTTATCGATCGGGTTAACTTTAAAAGAATCTATCGAACAAAATGAAATATTTATTGTTCTTATAAACGTCTAGTATCGATTTTTAGCCTTGCTAAGTAAGTTTTAAATTTTACTCTTATAAAAACTTTAGATGTTTAACAATGTTATGAAATAGGAGATTTTAATGAAAACAAAAGAAATTCAAAATGAAATAGAATGTTGGGCATCTCGTCCTACTTGGTTTAGTTCGCATCCTAGTGATGCAAAAGAACTACGTCAGGCAATATCTAATCTAAAACGTTTGTCATATAAGCCAAGTGAGGATGAGTTAACAGAAGCAATTTACCAACGGGTAAAAGGCCTGTCTACTATGCCTGGCACTCCTAAAGACATAGAACGTAGTGCAAGAGAATTTGCTGTAAAAATATATTCTAAAATATAGACGAAGAAGTATAAGTTTGGTTTGTATGTATGAACTGAATATTTGTAGTCTGACAACCGATATTTTTCATGTTGTAGAGAATAATTTTCAAAGTGTAATTTTATCTAGGATATCAAATGGAAAAAGTAGAGTTTTTTGAAAGATTTTTTGAAGTAGAAAACCGAGTTGCATTTTCCCCTGACTCTTTTGTTACCATTGAAAATTTTTCTCGTCTAATAGGTGAGTATAACTTTGTTGAAAAGGTTGTATGTCAAGTTGAAAAAAATGGTGGTAAATGTGGCCATCTTCATAATAAAGGTTGGCTAGGGATTACTAACTCAGGTCATGAGGTGTTAATTGGACATATTTGTGCGAATAAGTATTTCAAAGCTGACAAATCATTTTCGATAGAGAAAAAACGTATTAGAAACGAAATTGATTTTCAGCGTTATAAAAAGTTCATAGATGAATGTGTGCTAAAACAATCTGAGATAGAGCATGAGATGAATGTTGCTCACGATATGTTAAAGGATGTGAGACGACTTAAAAGTAATATTCAAAGTATCCTTCCTGATATGGTGGTTAATTTTATATTAAATGCTGAAAAAACTAAAAATCGTTCAGTTTACATTGATATTAAATATATTGAGGTTGATGAAAATAAAAAGGAAATCATATCTTGGGTAAAAAAAGAAATTGGTAAAGTAAAAAGTGCTAGCTTTTTTATGTTTAAAGAGATCAATGATTATTACTCTGGAATCAATGATGTTCGGCTTGTATTTTCACAAATAAAAAATTCAAATGAATATAAATTACGACAACTGAAATCTTGGAGTGAGAAGCTTGGTAGTAGAGGGGATATAATTTCAGGTATTGAAAATATATCAATGGAATGCTCCAAATTTATTGGGTTAGATAACCTAAATTTACTTTTATTTATGACTTCAGACAAAAATGATAGAAGTAAAATTTTAGATTTGATAAATAACTTTCATAATGGTTGTGCGACTAATGCTCAGCAGTATATCGAATATCAAGAGTTAATCATAAAACAGACTATAGATGGGCGTGATTTTAGGATTTCCCGCTAGATTACCGCGTGAATCACTCTACACCAGACTGATTCACGCGATCCCCTAAAACCCGCTCTAATGCCCCGTTTGCGGCTATTCTGGGGCGGTTTTTTCCCTTAAGATGAATCAAATCTCTAGAGAACTGATTCAAACCTATGCAAAACCCCGATATTGCCCCTGAAATGCGCCTGTTTACGCCCGATGGTGAGCGGTTGTATTTAACCGCGGAAGAACGGCGGCGCTTCCTCGATGCCAGTGCCTTAGAATCGCCAAGCGATAGGATGTTTTGCCATATGCTGCATTACACCGGTTGTCGCCCGTCTGAGGCGTTAGCGATCTCGCCTAGGCATGTGATGGTCGAAGATGCGGCAATCGTTATTCGCTCCCTTAAGAAGCATAAAATCGATCCTCATGGCCGGTTGAAGCAAGCGCAGTATCGCAGTGTGCCGGTGCCGCCGTTTTTGATTGAGCATTTGGATTTGGTGTTTGGTCTACGTGCGCAGCTACGCCGTGAGTTGAACGCTGATAGTGTGTTATGGCCTATGAGTCGGCCTACCGCTTATCGTTTAGTTAAGCGTGTTATGTACAGGGCGGGGATAGTGGGAGCGCAAGCAACCGGTAAAGGTTTGCGGCATGGCTTTGGGGTGGCAATGGTTACGGCTAATCCACCGGTGCCGCTGCATGTGATCAGTCAACTCATGGGCCATAGCGACAGTAAAACCACGGAAATCTATCTGCAGGTGCTGAGTGAAGAACGGCATAGCTTAGTGATGAATGCCTGGGGATGAGGGGAGTTGTACTAATGATGTGACACCCTGCTTGATTCCTACACCGGAAATTGATGTTAAAAAACCATTCTTTTTACGTTGTTTGATCGCCATACTTATTTAGTACTATATAAGTACTATTGCAATGCTGACCGCCGGGTTATATCATTAAGCTGTATCTAGCATTAGCTGCAACCATTTTTGGTGCTGATATGTCGCCATCGTTAAGGTGGTCCGTGGACGGAGGAAACTCGACAGTCTCTTGGGATAGCAGGTAACTGCGAAGAACAGCAGTTGTTAACTTTTTGGCAGGCCTCAACTTAGTTGGGGCCTTGTCATTTTTGCGCTTTGATAATATCTCCCAAAATTAGCATGTATTTCTTCGGAGGTTTTTTTAAATTAGCCTCGTGTGGTTCATTGTTTCTGTAATGAGCTGTTTCTACAAAAATTTCTAATTTTGATTTTTTATTTATTCTAGTTTTTAAAAGGATGTATACCCCTTTTTTGGGATTCTGTTTATCTTGTTGTTCTAATCTAATTGCTTTCCCCAAAATAGTGCTCTCTTTACACATTTTGTGTGATAAGCCTTTGATAATTAATGGTAAATTTTTACTGTAATTGTACCTGTTTATGTCAAATCCTCTTATGCTAGTTGTTCCATCACTATAAATATCCGTCACTAAGGTGGGTCTTGGATCATTTTCAACAATTTCACTTGTGTAACAGTGTGGGTCAAATATCACATTTGCGGTGATTTCACCTTTAACCTTTTCATTTTCTTCGTTTTTATATTCGAAAACTAAAGTTGCTGACATTGGGATCATATGAGATAAGTCATATTCAACTCCAGTTTCAAGGTTTATGTGCTTGTTATTTCTGTATATTTTTTCATTCCATTTATATTCTTTGCGATATATACGTTTATGCATTGTTTCAATACTGCCTAAGTTATTTGGTTAAAGCCTTCTTCATCAAAGCCTTATAGAGAAGAGGCGTATTTCTGAAAAGGAACGTAACAAAGCGGGATTTGAATTGCTAATTTTTGAGGTATTTAGCCTTAATTTCATTTCTTAGCGTTATATCTGCCAAGGTTTTTACTTCTTTCGGCCACTCAGGGTCTGATTCAGGTTTTGGATTTGATTTTGTTACATAATCATCTTTGGAGACTGGTGGTTCAGGCTTGTATTCGAGCCTATTGCTTAAGTCGAGAATGAGCGATTTCATTTCAGATTGCTCTTTCCGCATTTCTTTTACTAGCTGCAAAAGCTCTTCATATGATGGTGTTTCATTGTGTTGCTTTTTTTCTAATTTATGTGTTGCATCTTGTTTCAGAACGCCATAAACACGAAGTAGTTCTGATGTATCAACTAATGGGTTTCCGTCATGATCTCTTTCTGCGGAAAGCTTTCCAGCATTGATGTGTCGCCAAAGTGTAACCCTATTCTTACCTACTACTTTAGCAGCCTGACTTAGATTTAACTTTGCCATGTGTTGCATCCAATTTGTGGTCAATGGACCGGTGGTGTTGCATGTGTTTCATTATGTCTAATGTGTGTGAATGCTACAACTTTCCTAGGTGTTTCTAGAGATCCATTTTCAACTGTTTGTTTGGTTTTAGGGTGAAAGCTAGTGCAGTTACGTTCCTTCCATGTTTGATGGTTTCGTATGTGATAACAAGATCGCTCCGCTGGTTTAATTCTTGAACGGAAGGCTTTATCACCCATTTGTTTAGATCTTTGAAAAGCGGATATTTATCATCTACGCCCAATGCGTATCTGAAATCATCTAGACTAATGTTTCTAAAGTTTTTGTCGTTAAAACGTGAAAGCAGTTCGTAAAGACGGATAGAGTGTGCAGACTGAAGATTTGCGATGTTGCGTAATTTGTAGGTAGTAAAATTACTCTTTAGCTGAGTTATGTATTTTAATACGCGATCAGACCAAACCAACCTAACAGCACCATCTCCTTTAATTTTTTTTGCTTTTTCTTGAATCCAATATAGTTCTATTTCTTCACCGTTTTCATAGAGCGTTATGGTTGATTTAAAAAGTAAATCTGCCGCTTTGTATAGCTCTCTATGCGCGTTTTTTATATCTATCCCCATAAGTTCTGAGAATTCTAGGGCTGATAACCTGACCTCTTTTAACGGGGTTGAATCTGGTCGAGGATCTACCTTGCTCAGACAGGCTAAAACCAGCTTTTGTGCTTGAACATTAAGTCTATATCGAGCATCTAAAAGGCTATTTGCTTTCGTTACTGCAAGTTTTGAATTCATACAAAGGAGATATTGTTGATGGATGATTCCACCTTACATATAGGAGGAATGGTTGTAAATTAACTTCTCTTTAATTTGTGGATATGACCGTAAATTTCTCCACCTATCAGTTCTGTTTTCACCGTAAATCTCTCCTCCTATAAAGTGCTTTTCACCGTAAATCTCTCCACCTATCACCGCTGAAATCATTGCGTATCAAGGTGTTCAGAGGTGCTACAAACAAGAAAGATCTATACAAACAAGAAAGATAAAGATCTTACAAAG
>NZ_JAHKQZ010000038.1:0-9969 GCF_019345585.1 Shewanella sp. NKUCC05_KAH | reverse complement strand
GCGTTTTGACTAAATATGGCGGAGGAGCTGAACTTAGAATGAGGAACCTTGGTTCAAATTGCACAAACAAAAAAGGCCATCATTACTGATGGCCTTTCTCGTGAATATGGCGCAGGAGCTGCGCTTCAAATCAGGAACCCAAGGGTTCAAACTGTATAAATGCAAAAAGCCGCTAATTGCTTAGCGGCTTGTTGACTAAATATGGCGGAGGAGCAGGGATTTGAACCCTGGGTGGGCTATAAACCCACGCCGGTTTTCAAGACCGGTGCATTAAACCACTCTGCCACCCCTCCGAACGCCGAAAATAATATAAGTATACCGCTAACTTGTAAACCTCAATTTTTAAATATCGAGTCAAATGCTCAACTTATGTTCACCCCGATGTTTTTTACAACAATTACATGTACAGTTTCAAGGAATAATCGAGTAAACAGAGGTAAAAACACCTATACAGTGAGAGACTTGTCGTCTTGGTATGGTAAAATCACTGCAACTTTTCACGGTAAATGCTTATATGAATTCACTCTTGATACCCACGTCTTCACTCGCACCTGAATTTAGCCTGCCAACCCTTCCCGAAACGGCTGACAATCTAAGCGCATTACTCTTAGGACAAGAGCGTGCTGTGGATGCGTTTAAACTCCACCAAGCTATTGTCGATCAGCACTTGTATCTAGCTGATTTCCCGAGCATTGACCGCCAATTAATGATCCAAGCCTGTATTGATAGCCTAGCGCCGTTATCTCCAGCTTATTTAGTGGCAACACGCCCGACTGACAAAGCGGCAACATTTCAGTGGCAATCAGAGAAACCACAGGAAAATCAGGTCAGTATTGCCGAAAAAACGACTCGCTATCGCTACCTCAGTGGTAATATTCGCCGTGTAGACCTCATTGGCCGTATGGCACAAACAGGAACAACAAGTCAGTATCAAGCTGGTGCTCTGGCCGAATGTCATTATGTATTTATTTGCGCCGAGTCACTTTGGAAACGTGAAGGTTTATGGGAATTAGTGATGCAAATCCTCACCCATAAAGCGTATCAGATTAGCAATAACTTAAGTCCTATCCCGCTCAATTGTAAAATTGTCCTTATCGGTGCAGGAATGATTTATAGCCAAGTCAGAACTGAGGATTGGCAATTTCAACGTCACTTTACCCTACTAGCAGAACTCGCTAGCGAAATCGACTTGGTCCGTTATACAGAATCACAATACGTCGCATGGTTGCAAGCGGTTGCACAAAGTGTCGAGGTCACTCTAGAACAATCAAGCCTAGCGCCACTTTTTCGTTATAGTGCACGGTTAACCGAACATCAGCGCCGCCTCAGTTTGTCTATGCTCGAGTTTGCCCAACTGATGGTACAAGCTAAAGCCTATTGTGGTAAACCGAGTATCAATGCGAGCAGTATTGAGCTCGCGTTAGCCCAAGCCAACTATCGTCATAACAGCTCGGAAGAGTATTCAGGTCAAAGCTTCGATGACAACTTCATAAATCTGCCAACTTCGGGTGCTATGGTTGGTCAGATCAATGGCTTAACTGTCATTGATGCCATCGATTACAGTTATGGTGAGCCTGCGCGGATCACGGCATCTGTTCACTATGGTGATGGTGAAGTCGCCGATATCGAAAGAAAATCTGAACTTGGTGGCAATATACATGCCAAAGGAATGATGATCCTTTCTGCCTGCTTGTACCGTATCTTTGGGCGAGATGCACCATTACACCTAAATGCCAATATCGTTTTCGAGCAATCCTATCAAGAAATTGATGGTGATAGCGCATCACTCGCCGAATACTGCTGTTTGATGTCAGCGATTGCCGAACAACCCATTATTCAGTCACTGGCAATAACTGGTGCATTAGATCAATTTGGTAATGTGCAAGCGATTGGTGGCATCAACGAGAAAATTGAAGGCTTTTTTAATCTGTGTGAACGTCGTGGTCTCACGGGAGAACAAGGCGTCATCATGCCCAAGTCGAACGTGTTACAGCTTAACCTCAATCCCAAAGTGATTACAGCTGTAGGCAAAGGCTTATTTCACCTCTATGCAATCGAGCATATGGACCAAGCTGTTGAGCTATTAATGCAAATGCCTGCGGGTGTAGCCGATGAAGATAATGATTTTCCACATGATTCATTATACGGCCTTGTGCAGGAACGATTAGACAAGCTCGCAGGAAATGGCGAGGAGGAAATCGGCATAATCACGAGATTACTCGCAAAATTGGGATTTTTTCGCCGCTAATTAGCTGATCGGAGTTGTTTAGCTTACACGTGTTCGCTAATCTTGGCGGCTCTTATTGCTGGAGTAGTAAAACAATGAACAAAGCAAACAGTTTCAATAAAGAAGAACTCATCGCCTGTGGCCATGGGAAATTATTTGGTCCAAACTCACCTCGTCTGCCTGTCGATAACATGCTGATGATAGATAGAATCGTTACTATCAATGATAATGGCGGTGAGTTTGGCAAAGGTGAAATTGTCGCTGAACTCGATATTAATCCAGACTTATGGTTTTTTGACTGCCACTTTATTACCGACCCGGTAATGCCTGGCTGTTTAGGGCTTGATGCCATGTGGCAACTCGTTGGCTTCTATTTAGGCTGGGAAGGCGCAGAAGGCAAAGGGCGTGCTCTGGGTGTAGGTGAAGTAAAGTTTACTGGTCAAGTATTACCAGGCGCTAAGAAAGTCACTTATAAACTCAATATCAAGCGTACTATTCACCGTAAACTGGTGATGGGTATTGCCGATGCAATCCTTGAAGTTGATGGCCGTCAAATCTACAGTGCAACCGATCTTAAAGTCGGTGTCTTTAGCGATACGTCTACATTCTGATCAGTCTTACTCCAATACACTGAAGATATCAGTACTGCAGATATAAAAATGCCCTCATCTGAGGGCAATATGCTGCATTACTTTGCTTGTTCTGGGCTATTTAATTAATGAGTAAAACTCAATTATTTATTAAATAGCCCATTAACTCGGCCATCCACACCTTCACGCCAACCGCCTAACCACTGCGATCGCGAATCAAGATTTGCATATGGACAGAGCTCCTTAGAGCGTCCACCAACCCCAGCTTGGAATCCTTTTGAAAAAGCTCTGTCTAAACGATCTCGTTTTTGTCTTTTCATGCAAGCGTCCTCTGTTCTACATAAAATAGAAGCAAAAGCTTCACCCATAGAAATAGTGCTTTTTGACGCCAAGATCAATCAAAAAATCGGCTATTATACTGACTATTTATTAAACTATTGAGATCTTAGCGAAAAAAAATCGAGGCATTTCGCCTCGATTTTTTTAGTCTGAATTGAAGCTTAAAACTTAACGAATTCGACGACGGAACCACACCAATGGCAAGGCAAATAACCAAGCTAACGTTGCCGCACCAGAACGCTCAAAATTACCGGTATCGGTACTATCTTCAACAGTACAAGCTTCACCACTGGTAGCCGGTTTAAGTACAACCATACGTGGAACATAAGCCGTTACAGGCTCGCCACTACCACTCAGCTCAAATAGCGGTAAGCCATTTTCACCAATAACTATGTTGCCATCTTTATCAAATTGATAAGAAGGTTTACGAATAAAAGCCGTACCTACGATAGTGCCATCTTCATTGATACTCGTACCTTCAACCACTAAAATATCAGCGTTATATTGAAGAATTTTACCCGAGCCATCCTGAACTTCGACCTGATGACGTGCCCAGCTACCATCGTTTGATTTTTCATACCCCTTAGACTCGCAGGTCAGCAATTTATTGATATTGCTAAACTCACCCGTCGACTTCTCATACAGGAAACCCGCTTTGGGGCGTGGCTTCTCTTTATCGTAAGTCGTTTCAACGTAACCAACTACTTGACCTTTATTGTTAATATCCTTGGGTTTACTCGAAAGATCCGTTGCCGTTGAGGCAAAATCATTAGGGGTTACATAGCCAACATCGGGAGTATTAGTATCAAAATAGAAAAACTTGTCGCGCAAATAACCTTGAATATAGCTACGATAACTACCGACAAGAATACCACTATCATTGATGTCATAGGCAATGGAACTTGAAATCGATTCGCCCATTGGGATCCAGTGGTATTTATAATTACCTTCGGCATCCTTAGCCCAATAAGCCGCATCTTGGTGCAACTTATCTGTATTGTTGTTACGATAAACGTGCGAACGACCAACAACCACGCCGTTATCATTCACGCCGAGCGCCTGAGCAGTAAAGGTTAAGGTGTTATCAGCTTTAGGCGTTAACCCTAAAGGCAACTCAATTCCCGTAGCGATATTATTGTCGATTTGCCATACATAGGCACGCGTCTGGTACTGAATGTTACGCGTACCCGTAGAGTTCGGATATTGCTCACGTTGTACACAAACATCCAATGGCAAAGTATTATCCGAGCCTAAACAATAATTAACACGATCACTACCATATTTACTGATAGCAGTACTGGCATAACCAGCCACTAAGTTATTATTATTAATAGCTGTAGCAGCAGACCATCCACCTAACTCTGCGGTTTTAGTCTTATCAGCATTAACAAATTGCGTGTAGGGAGGAACTAATGGAATTTCAGTGCTCCCCACTTTTACAACACCGCGGAACTCATAGTCGCGGTAATACCAATAATCATCGGTAACATCAGTAGTTGCAGTGTTCTCTGTTTTCTTTTCAGGCGCAGTCATGCTGCCCACTTTAATACCGGCATCATTAATACCGTAATAAAAGGTATCAACAGAGTTAATCACAGCAGTATCATTTGGCGGTGTAGTACCATTAATGCTGTCGAATGTCGGTAACCAAGCCCCAGCTGCACCATTTTCTGCAGCAATAAAAGCAAAGTTATTTGCAACAATGGCAGCGGTAATAGAATAAGTAATGGTTTCTTCTGGTGCGATACCGTCGGCAACATCAATCACGCCGCCTTCGACATCTGAGCTGCTGAGTTTTTTCTTACCCTTTGAAATACCGACTAATTCACCACTAGCATTTACACCTAAAGCATAACCGTTACGAGTGCCTTCAAGCGTGCCCTGCAGGTCATAATTATCGATATTAACGATTTCATAGACAGGTGCAGCATGGGCACTGTTTAATACACCAAGGACACCTAAGGCAACCAAGGAAAGGGCTTTATCCAACTTTGACTTCATTAATTCTATTCCCATTTTTATTATTGGTTTACTTCAGTGACTCAAGCTCTTCCCAACGCTCGAAGCAAACTTCCAATTGCTTTTCTTTATCAGCCAACTGACTCAATACCTGATTGACTTTATCCTGCGCCTGACTATAAAAGTCTGAATGTCCAATAGTGGTCTGCAATGCGAGAATTTCTGCCTCCAATTGCTCCATCACATTAGGTAGCGACTCTAACTCACGCTGTAGCTTATACGACAGTTTTTTTACCGCTTTCACAGGTTCTGCAGTTTTAACTTCAACGGGTTTAGTTTCAACCGCAGGAGCTTCGACCGCCTTTTGCGAACTAGGTTCCTCAGAATAAAACTTTGCCCCTTGGTTCACGGCATCTTGATAACCACCTACATACTCGCTCCAATGGCCATTACCCGCATACCACCAGCTACTGGTCACAGTATTGTCGATAAATGCCCTGTCATGGCTCACTAGCAACAACGTACCTTGGTATTCAGTGAGCAACGACTCTAGCAATTCTAAGGTCTCAATATCAAGATCGTTAGTTGGCTCATCGAGAATGATTAAGTTTGCAGGGCGAATTAATAACTTAGCCAATAACAAACGGTTCTTCTCACCACCCGACAGCGCTTTCACTGGCGTTCTGGCACGCATAGGCGAGAACAAGAAGTCCTGCAAATAGCTTAAAATATGGCGGTCTTGACCATTGATCGTGATGGTCTTTTTACCTTCACCAACGTTATCTTCAACGGTTTGCTCAGGATCTAACGCTTCACGATATTGGTCGAAATAAGCGATTTCGAGCTTAGTACCGACTTTAATTTCGCCCGATTGCGGTTGCAGCTTCTCGATTAACAGCTTGATCAAGGTTGATTTACCACAACCGTTTGGCCCAATCAGCGCAATACGGTCACCACGGATAACCGTCGTATTAAAGTTTTTAACCAGATTTTTATCGGGCAGATTGAAGTTAAGATCGGTCACATCAAAGACTAACTTACCAGAACGTTCAGTATCCGATACTGCCATTTTAGCATTGCCTTGACGATTCAGACGTTCACTTCGCTCTTCACGTAAAGCCTTAAGTGCGCGAACTCGACCTTCGTTACGGGTACGTCTGGCTTTAACGCCTTGACGGATCCACACTTCTTCATCGGCGAGACGCTTGTCAAACAAGGCATTTTTCTCGGCTTCGACGCGCAGCCATTCTTGCTTACCATCAAGATACATTTGATAGTTGCCCGGCCATGAGGTCACCACACCACGGTCTAAATCGACAATCCGCGTCGCCATACGGGCAATAAAGCCCCTATCGTGGCTGATAAAGACGATAGCGCCTTGATAATCGAGTAAAAACTTTTCAAGCCACTCGATAGTGTCTATGTCTAAATGGTTGGTCGGTTCATCAAGTAACAACAGATCTGGCTCGCTCACCAGTGCTCTGGCTAACGCCACTTTACGCTGCCAACCACCCGATAACTCGCTCAAGGATTTGTCAGGATCGAGACCTAACAACTCGCAGTTTTGTTGGATACGAGAATCTAACTGCCATCCATTATAGTGGTCTAAGGTTTCTTGCAGACCTTGCATTTCATTCAGCATACGATCCATTTGCTCGGGATCGGCATGGGCCACATCGTGGGACAGTTGATGATAACGCTCAAGCGCCTCGCCCACTTCCTTTAATCCCGCAGCAATATAAGCGTATACCGTGCCTTGCTCAGCCTTTGGCGGATCTTGTTGTAGACGGCTAACGGTCACATTACCAGCGATGTTGAATTCGCCTTCATCCAGCAGTACATCACCAGATAACACTTTTAATAAACTCGACTTGCCAGCACCATTACGGCCAACAATACACACGCGCTCACCGCGTTGAATAGTAAAATCCGCTTTTTGTAACAACGGAGTGTAACCATAGGCTAAAGAGCCACTATTGATACGAACCAGACTCAAACTAAGCTCCTGTAAACTCTTGTAATTGCGTTGCGTTAAATGGCCAATGTAATTCTCTACCATCCCAAGCTTTAAGCACAGGGATCGATACGCCATAACGCTGCGCGAGGTATTCATCGTCACAAATATCTATGGCCCGATAGCCAATGTCGGCCGCGTCCAGTAAGGCCGCGGCCAGTTCACACAGATGACATCCCTCTGTGTGATATAGCAGATAATGCCTATTATCTAATTCTGCTTGAGTCAACTCAGGCATGGGTGATAAGCCAAGTATTATGAATATGTGGATTACGTTTGTAGTCCATAGGCAAAGTCATGTCATCAATGTTCTTCACATTAATGCTCATCTTTGTCAGCGCCTCTATGTCCATCTTAAACTTACGTTTATTGTTAGAGAACACTAGCTCGCCCGTTGGGCTTAGCAGTTTCACTAAGGATGCCAGTAAGTTCACATGGTCTCTCTGCACATCAAATGAATCTTCCATACGCTTAGAATTTGAGAAGGTCGGCGGATCGATAAAAATCAGATCGTACTGTTCACGGCAATCACGGATCCACTGCATGCAGTCAGATTGAACAAACTCATACTGCTTACCTTGCAGTCCATTGAGTGCAAAGTTGTCCTTCGCCCAAGCAATATAGGTATTGGACATATCCACCGTCGTCACCGATTTAGCCCCACCAAGCGCAGCATGCACAGAAGCAGAACCTGTGTAAGAAAACAGGTTAAGTACACGGCGTCCCTTAGATTTTTGACCGACTAAACGGCGTGTCAATCTGTGATCGAGGAATAAACCTGTATCCAAATAACCGGTTAAGTTCAGTTTGAACTTAGCGCCATATTCGGTAGTGATAAGCTCTAACTTACGCTCATCCAGCTTTTGATACTGACTCGTGCCCTTTTGACGCTCACGGGTCTTCATGATCATCTTGTTCGGATTGATACCAATGGCCGACGGCAGTGCTAACAATACATCGCTTAAACGACGCTTGGTTACGGCTTCAGGTATAGTTGCTGGCGCCATATATTCTTGAATAATCACGTAATCTAAGTATTTATCTACTGCGACGTTATATTCAGGAATGTCGGCATCATAAATACGATAGCTGTCGATGCCTTCTTTCTTGGCCCACTTCTCTAATAACTTGGCATTTTTCTTAATGCGGTTAGCAAATGCAGGGGCGATATCGGCAATGTCGACGCCGTCTGGCAGCACTGGCGTATCACGACGTGTACTGGTCGCATGCAAGGTATAAATGTTAAAAGCACATTCTAGGGCACCGTTGAACATCTTCATCTGTTTGTCGGCTTTAAGCTTAAGTGATGATACCAGCTCGATATCACTACACAGCATGGCCACTTTCCAGCCGCCAAACTCTTTCTTAAACTTGTCGCCTAGCTGATAGTAAAGCTGCAATAACTCAGACACATTGCCTAAACGTTCACCATAAGGTGGGTTAGTGATCAAATAGCCACTTTCTGCAGGCGGCGTTATCGTCAACGCATCTGCAACTTGAAACTCAATTAACTCAAGTACACCGGCATTTTCGGCGTTACGTTTGGCTAACGCGACTAAGCGCGAATCGATATCTGAGCCGTAGAATTTAATCTCACAACGTTTCACGCCTAATGAGGCACGCGCTTTCGCTTCTTCAACGATTTCTTGCCACACGGCTTTATCATGACGACGCCAATGTTCAAACCCAAAACGGCTACGCTGTAAGCCTGGGGCAATATCGGCCGCCATTAAAGCCGCTTCAATCAGCACAGTTCCACTACCACAGAAAGGATCGAGCAAGGTCGAAGGCGCTGCTTGCCAGCCACTGCGTACTAACATGTTGGCGGCTAAGTTTTCCTTCAGAGGCGCTTCGCCAGTAGTAGAACGATAGCCACGTTGATGCAATGATGGACCAGAGAAGTTCATCGCAATCGTGATTACGCCATTACGAAAATGGGCATCAACTTTAAAGTCAGCATCGACGCGTGACACATTTGGGCGCTCAACGTCATCGTCCCGGAATCTATCCACAACCGCGTCTTTAATCTTGAGTGCGCCGAACTGGGTATTATTGATAAAACCACCCGTACCATGAAAATCGATACTAAAAGTGCTTTTATTGGAAAAATGCGCCGGCCAATCGACACAATAGGCGGCATTATAAAGTTGCTCTGCCGACTCGCAGCTGCCTTTATAGATAACCAACACGATACGGCTGGCTAAGCGTGTCCATAAAGTAATCCGATACGCTAAAGCTAAGGGGGCAGTGAAATACACACCAGCAACACTCTCTTTTACTTCAGTCGCACCAAATTCTGTCAGCTCTTGGGCTAAGCTATATTCAAAGCCCTTAGGGGCGGCGGCAAAAAAATTAAGCATGGGATAATCAGTACGCAGTCAAAATCAAAGCGACATTATACCTGCTCGAATACATAAAAGATAAACAGTTATTAGTCGAAACCCCATTTAGTCTCATCCTCGACTTAAGATAATCAACGAAAAATCCCTAACTTATGTTTAAATTGTATGAAAGCCCCCCACACCGCTTTATATTTAAGCGTTCACCACCTTTTTCGATCTTCGTCCTTGCAATGCCAAGGCGCTGCCGTTATAGTCTGCCCCGCTTTGAAGACGGACGCGGGATGGAGCAGCATGGTAGCTCGTCGGGCTCATAACCCGAAGGTCGTAGGTTCAAATCCTGCTCCCGCAACCATTTAAAAGCAAAATAGTAAAGTAATACAGATAGATATCGGACGCGGGATGGAGCAGCATGGTAGCTCGTCGGGCTCATAACCCGAAGGTCGTCGGTTCAAATCCGGCTCCCGCAACCACTTTCTATATGTGTTTATAAAGAGAAAC
>NZ_JAHKQZ010000037.1:0-15253 GCF_019345585.1 Shewanella sp. NKUCC05_KAH | reverse complement strand
GGCATGATTACCCCATATCAGCAGATAATTTGCTTTGTGCTGCGAAGAAACTAACTGAACTCTCATTAACTCATGGTTGTTGGGGTTATGAATTATGAGGGGATCCTACAGAGCCCTGCATCCACGGATAATGGAATCAAAAGGCAACAAAAGGCAAGGACAGCCATATCTTTTTGTGTTTTTCAGCATCTTCTACTAAGCTTTAAATTATCCTGATTTTGTCTGTGTGGAGTTTGTGATGACCTCGGCCAGAAGACAGTTAATTGATGCCAATGCGACGCCTTTCTATCATGTAATAAATCGCTGTGTTCGTAGGGCTTTTCTGTGTGGTGAAGATAAACTCACAGGTCGCAGTTATGAGCATAGACGTGGCTGGATTGTGGGTAAAATCAAGGCATTATCTGCGATTTTCTGTATTGATATCTGCGCTTATGCAGTGATGAGTAACCACTATCATTTAGTGCTTAAAATTGATGTCGAAAAGGCGAAATCGTTAACCCCCAAAGACATTATCAACCGCTGGAGCCAAATCACTAAAGGCCATGCCATCGCCACTAAGTATATGAATGGTGATGCTTTAATCGACGGTGAAGTGATGTTACTCGATGGCTTACTTGCCGAGTGGCATGAGCGATTGAGCAGTATCTCTTGGTTTATGCGCTGCTTAAATGAAGAAATCGCCCGCAAGGCCAATCGTGAAGATGAGTGTAAAGGCGCCTTTTGGGAAGGGCGATTTAAATCGCAAGCACTGTTAGATGAACAAGCATTACTGGCCTGCATGATGTATGTGGATTTAAATCCTATTCGAGCAGGCATTGCTGACTCTTTGCAATCCTCTGATTTTACATCGATTCAAGAGCGAATTAACTCGCTAGACCCGCAAGATGACGATTTTGACTCACTTAGCACACTGGCTCAATCCGCAAATAAACGACCGCAAATAATACACCAATCCCTCGCTAAATTTGATGGTTCAACACATCTAAGTCAGCAATCTGGCATTCCGTTTCATTTTGCCGATTATCTTGAATTGATTGATTGGACAGGCCGAGCGATTCGCCTTGATAAAAAAGGTTATCTCGATAATCAACGGCCAAAACTACTCAATGAACTAGGCATAGCGCCCGATGCTTGGTTGACTTCAGCCAAAGAGTTTCGCCGTCAATACAGCGGCATAAGTGGTCGATGGGATAGCATGTGCGAGTTTAAAAAGCAGCACAACAGCGGGAAATGGTGTAAAGGCAAAGCATCAAGCCAAGCGTTACATCCTTAGGCTCATCACTGCTCACGATTCAGCTCTTGGGATTATTTTTGTTTATCCGAAATGAAGATAATTCCGTGAAAACTCAGCGCGCTTTTGTCCCAAAGCGTGCAGCGTAAGGCTTTTAAATCTACAGATTACACTAACGCTAAAAAGGTGAGCCATGGTGATTTGCGAGACGACCGTCCGCCCCATGGACGGGGCGGTCGAGCATCCAAGGATGGACTTGAACAACATCCTTGTTTAACTGCCAGTTCGCCATCCATGGCTCTCGTTCATAAGCTCAGAAACCTAGGTTTCTATTCACCGTGTCGACGAGTCAATGCCATGGCGAACCTATATGCGTGGATACCTGCCAATGTTAACCCACTAAAAACTCTAACTAAAGATGCAGGTCCTCCGGCACTACTTTCCAACACATTTCAGTCTAAAAAATATGTTGCGTATATATTTTCAATCCACTGGTTACGCTAATGCTAAAAAAGTGAGCTAATGCCCTGGCGCGCCTATCACGGAAGCTATCTTAACAGCCGTCAGCAGGCCATTACAGCTACAAAAAAAGCGATAAACCCAGTGAGTTTATCGCTATTTTGCTGTCTTGTTATTTCAGCATTCTTAAAGCACTAAATCGCACTTGAATGCTGATAATCCAAATTCACTATGCCACTACAGGCCGCACCATTGCTGATGCGGCAATGGATTACTTAACGATTTCCATCTCAGCTAATAAATTGTCGGCATGATCTAAATACTTCATTACCCACAGCATATAACGGCTGTCGACATGAATAGAACGGTTAATCTCGTTATCAAATGCCCAACCGCCGATAATGCTTTCATACACACCGTCGAACAATAGGCCCACTAATTCAGCACGGCCGTTTAAGGTCGGTGAGCCAGAATTTCCGCCAGTAGTATCTAAAGTTGATAAAAAGTTTACTGGTACAGAATCTATTGATTTCATATAGAAATCACCATATTGCTTCTGCTTAATCAGCTCTAACTCTTTCTTCGGTGCATCGAATGGGTCAACACCCGTGTCCTTTTGCACTATGCCTTCAAGGCGAGTGAATGGCACGGCCACTAAACCGTCTTTTGGCGAATAGCCTTTCACATGACCAACCGTGACACGCAGGCTAGAGTTAGCATCGGCATACACAGGCTTACCTTGCTCAAGGTTATAGGCAATAATGGCATCCATATATTGCGGACGCACCTTCATTAGTTCACCCGCTAATTCTTTTTCTTTCTTTTCTTCGGCCATATCTGTGTCATACATAGCGACAGCGAATTGAATGAAAGGATCTTTAGAGGCTTTAAAATCGGCAACGGATTTGTCCATCCACGCCAGACGAACATCTTTTTTACCTAACTCAGTTTTGGCGTACATTTTATCTAAGGTTTTCGAAAGCTTAGCTTCACTAAACTTTTTATCAATACCAAAGGCTTTATCCAATGCGGGTAGGCGCTGATCTTCTGGCAGTGCGGCGTAGCGTTTTAGCATGTCGAGCAATACCGCTTTATCAACGCTTGGCGCATAACGACGATCAATACGCTCCATGCTGGCTTTTAGACGTGTCATATCACGATCTTGGAAGCCCGGTTCACGCTGCATATCTGGCAGTTGTTTCTCGTTCGCGAGGCGATATAAGCTGCGCGCCGTCGGCAACATAGTCGTGCTGCCTATGTAGCTTAAGATCATGTCACGCTCTTGATGCGTTTTGCCTTTGGCAATCAAGGCATCTAATTCCGCTAAGGTTTTACCGTATTTCGCTTCACGACTGCTGTCTTTGGCTATCCACGCCGCCAGCTTAGCTTCGAGGGCTTTACGGTCGGCCAACATGGTTGATTTGCCGTAAAACTCAATCATAGAAGTGAAGTTTTTCGCGTAATTTGCAAGGCCAGCAATTTGACTCTCGTACTTAATACGCTCGTCGCTGCCCTCTGGCGCGGTTTCTTTAATGATCTCTATAAAGCGTTCACGCAGCATTTTGCCTTCGGGATAAGCCCACTCAAACTCATTTTGAACTTCAGTGGCTGTGCGATATCTGTTGGTGCGACCTGGGTAGCCTGCAACCATCACAAAATCACCCTCACTCACGCCTTTAGCCGATACTTTTAAGAAACTTTTTGGCTCGTATGGCACGTTGTCGCTGCTAAATTCTGCGGGTTTACCCGCTTTAGATACATAAGCACGGTAGAAAGAAAAATCGCCTGTGTGACGTGGCCACATCCAGTTGTCTACATCGCCGCCGTATTTACCCACGCTCGCGGCTGGGTTATAGACTAAACGCACATCACGGATTTCCAATTGTTTAACCAGATAATATTCGAGACCACCGTGAAAGCTATACACTTGGCAACGGTAACCATCTTCTTTTTCACATTCAGCAACTAACGCTTTTTCTTGGCTTTCAACGCCTTGATAGAAGGCGCTGCCCACTTTACCTTCAAGCCCGTTTTTAACTCGCTCAGTGACATTAGTGACATCTTCAGTCACATAGACACGTGAGCCAGGGGTCGCAGGTAATTCATCGGCGAAGGTCTTAGCTAAAAAACCATCCTGCAGCAGATTTTTCTCAGGAGTGGAGTTGTATTGAATCGCCCCATAGGCACAGTGATGGTTAGTCACGACTAGGCCCTTTGGCGATACAAATGATGCAGTGCAACCGCCAAGGCTTATCACGGCATTCATCGGGAATTCGGTGAGTTTAGAAATCGATTTTGCATCAATTTCAAGGCCTTTTGCTTTTAGCTCATCAGCCATAGCAGGCAGTTGATGGGGCTGCCACATACCTTCGTCAGCCTGTGCGCCAAAACTAGCGGCCACGGCAACTGTGAGTAACCATTTTTTCATTGTGTTAAGTCCGTTTTATGTGAATGAAGCCACGCGCAAGCTGGGCCATTTTCTCGTTTTAATAGCGTTGTTTTAATTTTAAATAACTGTGCTAAAACCCAACATCACTCGCTTTAAAACCTAAAAAGCAAAAAGTCAGGCCGGGGCCTGACTTTATCACATGCGACACTCTCTATAACAGACTCTGAAAAACTCGCTTACAAAGCAAATACATTTAATCAAAGTTACCCGGACGCGTTCGCTAAAAAAAACCACCTATCGCAATGAATTAGATCCCAACAAATAGCTGGGCCCCCACAATCACGGCACCTAACAAACCAGCAATGACTAACGCAACAGATCCACCAGACACTTGATAACCACCGAGCTGCGACTGACGTTGACGCAGTGCCATAACAATTGGCAAAAAGATGATCATCACGACCAATGGTACGGCCGCAAATCCCAGTACCGCCACAAAGCCTTCAGGCAAATACAAGGCACACAAAACAGGCGGAATAAAGGTCAGTAACCAAGTTTGAATACGGCCGGCAAACGTTTCTTTGGCGCGAGTTAATTCGGCGATAAAGTCATATAAACTTAAGGTCACACCGAGGAATGAGGTCACTAAAGCTAAGTCAGCGAATAATGAAATACATTTGCTGATCCAAGGCGTATGAGCAATATCCTGCAATGCCGTGACGAGTGAAGGTAGTGAACCTTCAAAACTATTCACCTCATATCCGCCGACTGTGCCTAAAGTCACCAATAACCACAGAACATAACAAGCAAGTGGGATCGTCGAGCCGATTAACAACACCTTACGCAGTGATACCGCATCGCCATCAAGATAACGCACTAAGGTGGCGATACAGACGTGGAAACCAAACGAAGTAAACACCACGGGAATTGCCGCCATCCAATTGCTGGTCATCGACTCGGTAATCGCACCCGTTGCCATGCTAGCAATACTGACTTCGGGCAATAAAAATAATACCACCACCACGAGCAATAGAATCATTAACGAAAATAGGAAACGTGAAACTTTATCGACCCAAGCAACACCTAGCGCCGCAAAGCCACCAAGCACCAGTGTGAATAACAACACTGCGACTTGATTATCGAGCACGATATCGAACATGTTCTTCGCTTTAAGCACTAATAACGAAGAGCCGCCGGTGAGATAAGCCGCGGTCAAGGCAAATAATAAACTCAGGAAAGAAGCACCTTGAATTATTTGACCTTTTTTACCCAGTAACTTACCCGTAATAGCATGCACGTTATCCCCCACGCCAGTGCGTAAGTTAATTTCGAGCATAAGTAATGAGGTATAGGCGGACACGCCCCAAATAACGACGAGTAACACTAAGGCAGGGATAATACCTAAAGCCGCTGTGGCTAAAGGTAACGCTAACATACCTGCGCCAATGGCTGTCCCGGCAACGATGGCGATCGAGCCTAACATTTTTGAATTCACACAATAGTCCTGTTCAATAATTAATTATTATTTTATTTGAGTAAGATTTGAACCGATAAAGCCTTGCGTCTTAAATCGAAATAAGCGACACATCACTTAAAGCATCCAATCAGATCTCGACCTAGCAGATCAATTGGCCCCAATAGCTTTTGAATGTTTCAACCCAGTAGCCATTGAGGCTAACTAAATCGATTATTGAAAAATGGCATGACTTTCAATTGTGATAGCCCAAATTAATGTACCGATATAAGCATCGATTAAATAGATAGTTTGGGACATTAACAGAGCCAAACCCAGTGGGCAAGCCAGTTGTGAACAAAGAAGGGTAGCAAACGGTACGGTAACAACTTAATAGCGCTGTGATAAACGAAAATATACAAGCCAACAAAATCGCTACCTTTGTTGAGAATACCTGTAATCTTGTATTAGGCTCGAATCAAAATAAAGCCGGTCTTTTTCCATCCGATGCAGACAAAAAGGGCTTAAACACACGGATATGTTTAAGCCCAATGACACCTTTTTGAAGCTAGGTTAGCTCAAAAAGTTAATTTACAGCTCAGTCCACGCCATAGCCCAAGAAGCGCCAACACCTGGCTCAAATCCTGTGGCAGAAGCCGACCACTGCACGCAATAGCCGCTATAAGGGAATGGCTTACATTGATACACTTTGCCATTTTTAGGCTGTAACACTGTAGTACCTGCAACGTAACCTTTCACGCCTGCTGGGAATACAAAATCAGCTTCTGGTGCAGGAGCTTGATCCTTTAAGAAGAGATCAAAGTTCTGCTGAATAACATCACCTTGTTTAGGCTCAGCTTTTACCTGCAAATGATAATGCCCAGCTTTAGGCTCAACGACGTCTAACACTAAGCTCGCGCTGGTATTGTTAACAGTTTGGCTCACAAAACCTGACGCTGTGCCATCATGGCTAAACAAATACGCTGACACTAGCATCTCGGCGTTACTGGTCACATCAAAGCTGACCTTCGCCGCACCATCGATAATTTGATAATCGTCGGCAAGTGAAGTGACTTCTAAGCTGTTGCCCGGAGCAGGTGCTAAATCAAATCCCACTTCGACACGCTCAATACCTGAGTTTTTCGCTGTAAAAATGTCGTTTTTGCCATACACAGGCTCAATCACACCCGATGCATTTTTTTGTCCCGCTTTTAACTGGGACTGCTGGGCATTAATCGCGCTTGCTAATAGGAAAGGCCAATTTTGTTTATCACCTTGAGTCGCATCGCTAATGGTAATGACTGTTTGCTTAGCCGCTTGCTCACCATTAGCGTCAAACACCCGGGTCATCACTTTATCGCCTGCTTTTAGATCGAGTGACGGATTGATATCCCCCACATCTTGCCATTCACTCGGCACAATAGGACCCGAGCCCAAGTTCACATCGATAGCATTGTAGAAACTATTCGTCGTATCTCCCACTTCCCACACGGCCAAGATCACTTGATAACCACTGCGACCTTCTGGCACGTAGCAGTCATGGGTCACTAACTTAGGCGGCTGTTCCATACCACCATCAACTACGCAAAAGGGGGCTAAGTCAAAGCTCGCTCGGCTCAAAGCTTGGTTTGGGTTCCAATCTTGGCGAGTTAAATAGTAACGCCAATTACGGGTGACATGGTTTGCTGTGAACTGCCAACTGAACTTATTCCAGCCCGCTTTAATATCCGTCTTTGCCCAACGGCTCGGACTTTGTTCATCCAAAGGTGAAAAAGCACCATTGCCAGCACTCGCCAGTTTGCCATCAGCAGGACCTGATTCAGGAAAACCCGATGGCCCCTCAACACTTTGTGGCTCCCATTGCACCGCACCACAATTGGCATTTTTACCTGTTTTACAGGCATATGAACGCGATTCAGGTGCCACAACATAACCGTGCGCCTGCGCAGAGATACTCACAAACGCATTCGTCGCCATTACTGCCGCGGCCAATAAACTCAATTTAGAAATAGGGGAAAAAACAGTAGGATTTGCCACTTTAATGCACTCCATTGATTGCCTATCATCCTAAACATAATGATAGGCTTAGATATAAAAGTGGTATTTGGGCAAACAACAGCATTAAACAGCAGTCGTTTATCTTTCACAGAAATCGAATTCTGCGGCAACTCCGCTATCTTAGTTCACTAAAAAATCCATTTACAACCTTAGACCGGAAGCTTTGCGTCCTAACTTTTCAATTAGTTTGCCAAATACAGTCGTTATCATTGAGTCACTACGAGTTAACAGTATGTAACTAAGTAGAAATGACTTGGCTAAATTAGCAACAAAAGACAACGTTGTCAAAAAATAATTCATTTATATTCATTAAGTTACAGAATGTGGATCGGTATTTTTCTGACACCCGTCAAACATTTATCAGCACCTACTGTTATAAACTCGTGCTTGAAACTAAATCTTACCTAGGTATAATGCCCACCTCGCTTCGGGGGAGTAGCTAACTGGATTTCGAGCCATCGTCATCTAGGGTGAACATCAACATACTTGGCAACATGCCATGGTGTTCACAGCAAATCATAGATTTGTCCAGCAAGACCTGAGCACAATGACCGCACCTAGGGGTGGACGGTTTATTGTGCTTATGTCATAACCACCCCTAAAGGATCACACTTGGAAGCCCTACTTGCCTCAACCTTTACGGTTGCTATCGCCGAAATTGGTGATAAAACTCAATTGCTTGCACTAATCCTCGCCGCAAGATTTAAAAATAAAACCGCCATTATTTTAGGTATTTTACTGTCGACATTATTTAACCATTTTGCCGCAGCTTGGATTGGTCAATGGGCCATTAACTGGGTAAGCCCAGATCTTGCACGTTATTTAGTGGCTGCGTCCTTCTTCGCGATCGCTCTTTGGGTGTTAATCCCCGATAAAGTCGATGCAGAAGAGAGCCGTTTCTATAAAATGGGCCCCTTTCTCGCCACCTTTATCCTGTTTTTTATCGCCGAAATGGGGGATAAAACGCAAATCGCAACTGTGGTATTAGCCGCAAAATACGATTCATTAACTATGGTGGTTGCAGGCACAACCTTAGGCATGCTGCTTGCTAACGTACCCGTAGTGATCGCAGGCCACTTCAGCGCCGAAAAATTGCCTATGTTGTGGATACACCGTGGCTGCGCCGTATTGTTCGCACTCTTAGGCGTAGCAACACTGTTCTTCTAAGAATCGAGGCAGGGGTTTTGCTGCAGAATAAAATCTCTTCACGCAATATTTTATTCTTTTAAACCTAACCGTTTTGCAAGTCGGTGCAAATTACCTGTATCGATTTGCAATATTCTTGCACACGCAGCCCAATTTTGTTGATTCGCGGCTAAAACTTGACGAATAAGTTGACGCTGATATCTCTCAGTCGCAGCCTTAAGCCCCAGCATAACACTAGAATTATCTTGCGATTGTCGCTCACGACAGGCCGACTCAGACCTAAATGCTAATTCAATGGCTGGCGTTGCGGCATCTGATGGCCTATCTTCGTCGACTGTTCTGTGTGCTTGATTCATCAAAGAATCGAGCTGAAAATGTTTATTACTTAAGCTGATGTAAGTCGTTTTTAGCTCGGCTTTCGCCAACACCGCAGCCCTGTGTATCGCATGCTCTAGCTCACGCACATTACCCGGCCATGTGTATTGCTCTAATAACTGCTGCGCTGCGGGTGTGATATTGATATGGGTGAGTCCTAACTTCGCTTTACAACGTTCAAGAAAAAAACCTGTCAGCATGACAATATCTTGCCCACGCTCTCTTAATGGTGCTACGTGGATAGGAAATACGCTCAACCTATGGTAAAGATCGAAACGAAAGCGCCCTTCCGTTGCCTCTTGGTGCAAAATTCGATTAGTGGCAGCAATAATCCGAGTATTCACTTTTAGGCTCTTATCACTGCCCACTCGCTGTAATTCACCGTATTGTAAAACCCTCAATAACTTAGCTTGCAGCCCCAAGGGAAGCTCCCCTATTTCATCTAAAAACAAGGTCCCCTTGTCAGCGAGTTCAAACTTGCCTTGCCTATGACTGATTGCCCCCGTAAATGCCCCTTTTACATGTCCAAATAACTCGCTTTCGGCGACGGACTCCGGCAATGCAGCGCAGTTCAAATAGATAAGTGATTTATCGGCTCTGGTCGATTGATTATGTATCGCCGCGGCCACTAACTCCTTACCCACGCCAGTTTCGCCGGTAATTAATACCGATAAATCAGTGCCTGCCACGGCACTTATCTGCTGCTTTAGCGATTGGATCTGTGTGGATTGCCCTATGATCTCCTGCTGACTAGCAGGACGATTGAGCACCTCTGTGCCATTGGAAACTTCAACAACTTGGGATTCTAGCTGTTGCATCAATAACGCAGTATTAAGACTGGCTGCGGCCAGTGCACTGATCACACGCAACTCGCTATCACTAAAACCATCAAACTGATGAGGGTTGAAACCATCAATGGTGAGCGCCCCAATTAAGCGATCGTTCGCGATTAGTGGTAAACCAATGCAAGCATGTACATGTAAGTTCGCACTATGATGTGGAATTAAACCATCATACGGATCAGGAAGTTCACTGTCGGCCGGGAAACGAACCACATCGCCAGCACGGGCGATAGCCTCTAATCTCGGATGTTCACTAATTTGAAAGCGCCGCCCTAACACTTCGGCAAAGAGCCCATCTATCGCCAAGGGGACAAATTGCTGCTCCCGAAATGCCAATAATGCCGCAGCATCACAATTGACACGCCGCCTGACCACTGCCAACAAACGCTCAAATCTGTCTTGCGTCGACACGCCGACAGTTAAATCTAAGGCTAACTGAGTTAAATCAGCATGGGCACTCATAGCACATCCACAGTCAAATAAAGTCATATTGACAACAGTGTAATGTCAATTTGACTAATATCAAATTGTCATTATGACATCAGCAAGTGATTTAAAATGTTGAAATACGCTAATACCAATAAAAATCAAAACCTTAAAATATTGGCATGGTGAGTGCAATAAGAGATTTAACTAAATAAGCAAGATTTACGTAGCGCATTCATTATTAATTATCACAGGTGTATTTATGACTATTCATGTAAAAAACAATATCCACTGGGTGGGTCAACGCGATTGGGAAGTGCAAGATTTTCATGGTACTGAGTACAAGATAACTAAAGGCACAAGCTACAATAGCTACCTTATCCGTGAAGAAAAAACCGTGTTAATTGATACAGTTGATCATCGGTTTAGCCAGCAATTCTTACAAAATCTTGAAGCTGAAATTAATTTAACCGACATAGACTATATTGTGATGAACCATGCAGAGGAAGACCACTCAGGCGCCCTGACTGCATTAATGGCCAAAATTCCTAACACACCAATTTACTGCAGTGAAAATGCGGTCGACTCCATTGTAGGACATCACCACCACCCAGAATGGAATTTCATTACCGTAAAGACAGGTGATAGTTTAGCAATAGGCAATGGTAAGCAACTGATATTTATCGAAGCACCTATGTTGCATTGGCCAGATAGCATGATGACATACCTCACCGAAGATGCGGTTTTATTCAGTAACGATGCCTTTGGCCAACACTATTGCGATGAACATTTATTCAATGATGAGGTTGATCAAAATGAATTAATGGAGCAATGCCTACGGTACTACTCAAACATTTTAACGCCCTTTAGCAGCCTAGTAACGGCTAAAATTCACGAAGTATTAAGCTTTAATTTACCTGTAGATATGATCGCAACTTCACACGGCATTGTGTGGCGTGATAATCCAGCCCAAATTATTCACCAATATTTAGCTTGGGCCGACGCTTATCAAGAAGACCGCATCACGATTCTCTACGACTCTATGTCCAATAATACTCGCATGATGGCCGACGGTATTGCTCAAGGTATCCATGATGTTGACCCCAATGTAGCGGTAAAAGTGTATAACGTCGCACGTCATGATAAAAACGAAATCCTTGCACAGGCATTTAGGTCAAAAGGTATTTTAGTCGGCTCATCCACCATGAATAATGTGATGATGCCTAAAATTGCCGCCATGCTTGAAGAAATCACGGGCCTGCGTTTTCGCAATAAAAAGGCGGCAGCTTTTGGTAGTTATGGCTGGAATGGCGGCGCAGTCGATAGAATTCACACTCGTTTGATGGATGCTGGTTTCGAAACTTCAGTGGGATTAAAAGTCAAATGGCGTCCCGATCGTGATGCGATGCAAGAATGCCGTCAGCACGGCCAGCGAATCGCGCGAGAATGGGCATTGCGTCCCCTCGATAGCGCTAATAGTCGCTCTATCATTAATCAAGTCATGTCAAAACCTAGCCAAGCCACCACGGCCAGTCAAACAGCTGAAAATACTGCTACTAATAACGTCCCTATGACTGCACCGATTGCAACAAAAGCGTGCGAATTAAATGATACACAATCAATGATTTGCACCGTTTGCCAATGGGTTTACGACCCTGAAAAAGGAGAACCTAATCAAGATATCATTGCTGGCACACCTTGGACTCAAGTGGCCGAAGACTTCCTCTGTCCCGAATGTGGCCTAGGTAAAAGCGTTTTCGCTGTCATAAAAAATGAGGTGACTAATGCCTAAGCCAATCGTCATTATCGGCAGTGGATTCGCGGCATATCAGCTAGTCAAAACACTGCGACGTTTAAACCGCGAACAACCGATTACAGTTATCACAGCCGACTCTGGTGACGAATACCATAAACCAGATTTAAGCCATGTGTTTAGCCTTAAAAAAATGGCGTCAGACCTCATAAAATTGACCGCGACTGAATTTGCACATGAGCAACAAATTGATGTGATAAATCACTGTGAAGTCATAAAAATAGATAAAGTTCGTCAGGTAGTATGTTGCCATCAAGGACGCGAAATTGCGTACAAAAAATTAGTGCTTGCCACAGGTGCACGGCCCTTTATTCCACCTATAGAGGGGGATGGCGTCGATATCATCCATACAGTTAACAGCTTAATGGAGTATCAGGCCTGCGAAGCAGACATCCATGGTGCGAGGAGAGTACTGGTTATCGGTGCTGGTTTGGTCGGAGTTGAACTGGCAATGGACTTAGCAACTGCAGGTAAGCAAGTATTTTTGGTCGATCCACAAGCGAGCTTAATGCCGAATATGCTACCCGAAATGTTAAGCCACAAACTGACCGCTGTACTAACGCAGCATAACGTCACAGTGCAATTGCAAACCCGAGTCAGCCAACTGCAACACCAAGATGGCAGTATCTCTGTGTGCCTAGATAATGACCAGCGGTTTATTTGTGATGCGGTTATCTGTGCAGCGGGACTTCTCCCTAACAGCCAACTTGCCCAGCATGCGGGGCTAGAGGTCAATAAAGGTATCGTCGTTAACGAATACTTACAAACCAACGATGCCCATATTTATGCGCTAGGTGATTGCGCCCAAATCAACGGCCAAAATAGGGCCTATTTGCAACCTGCGTTACTGAGCGCCAATGCGCTGGCGAACACATTACTGAACCAACCGACAGCAGTGAATTTTCCCGCCATGCTCATTAAAGTGAAAACGCCACTGTTACCTATGCAACTCAGCGGTATAACAGTGAATGGCGTCCATCGCTGGCAAGTCGATATTGATGCTCAAGGAAGCAGTATTAAAGCATTCGACGTGGATGAAACATTTATAGGATTTATCGTAACCGAGGATAAAATGCAGCAAGCATTTGGATTGTTAAAGCAGCTAAATAGCCCTAACGCGGCACTCATCGCGGCCTAAGAGCACATTAACGAGAATGTTAATATTATTGTCGCTGATAATAAAAACTGAGTAGAGGCTTTCTACTCAGTTTTATCGTTTCTACTATTATTCAAACATTCGCAACAGCAATAGTTTAAAGACCTAATGCCAGTTTAATACGTTGTCCGTAATCCGCATCGGCTTGAGTAAAATGCGCCACCATACGTTGCTGCACATCTAAACTCGCTTGACTTAATGAACCCGAAATTGTTGCCACTAGGCGCGCTTTCTCAGCTTCAGAGAAGATGCGATACAAATTACCCGCTTGGGTATAATCGTCTTGGTTATAACGACTGTAACGCGCCGCTTCACCTTCTAAACGCAATGGTGGTTCGCTAAAGTTTACTGGCTCAACCAAGGCATCAGCAGTGCTGTTCGGGCCATAGTTTGCCGAAGCGTCGCCACCAGTTTGACTGCCATGATAAGGACATTGTGTACCCGCCATCGCACCTGCACGTTGATGGTGATTTGCCTTAGCGGCATGCGGGCAATTCACTGGCAATTGGTTGTAGTTAGCACCAATGCGGTAACGCTGCGCATCGGCGTAGGCAAATAAACGCGCTTGTAACATCTTGTCTGGTGAAGCCCCGACGCCTGGGACCAAATTACTAGGTGCCAATGCCACTTGCTCAACTTCAGCAAAGTAGTTTTGTGGCAGACGATTCAGTTCTAATACACCAATCTCAAGTAATGGATAGTCGCTATGCGGCCAAACCTTAGTTAAATCAAATGGATTGATATGGTAAGTATTGGCATCTGCCTCAGGCATAATCTGCACATTAACCGTCCAACGCGGGAAGTTTCCATCAGTAATAGCAACCACCATATCGCGCTGTGATGAATCGGGATCAATCCCTTTTAATTTATCAGCCTGTTCATTAGTTAAGTTGACCACGCCTTGCTGCGATTTAAAGTGGAACTTCACCCAGAAACGCTCGCCCTTGGCATTCCACAGCGAGAAAGTGTGTGAACCATAACCATGCATTTGACGGTAGTTCGCCGGAATACCACGATCCGACATCAAAATGGTTACTTGATGCATAGCTTCAGGATTCAATGACCAAAAGTCCCACATAGCCTGCGGATCTTTTAAGTTTGTCTTAGGATTACGCTTTTGCGTATGAATAAAGTCTGGAAACTTAATCCCATCTCGCAAGAAAAAGGTCGGCGTATTGTTACCCACGATATCGTGATTACCACGGGCAGTATAAAAACGTAAACCAAAGCCACGTGGATCGCGCTCTGCGTCGGCAGAACCCATTTCTCCACCTACGGTTGAGAAACGAATAAAGGTTTCGGTTTGCTTACCAACACCATTGAAATGGTCAGCAATGGTGTAATCGCTTAAATCTTTAGTCAGCGTAAATGTGCCGTAAACCCCTGTACCTTTGGCATGCACGATACGTTCAGGAATACGCTCACGGTTGAAATGGGCTAACTTTTCAATTAAATGCCAATCTTGTAATAGCAAAGGACCACGTTCACCCGCCGACAGTGAGTTTTGATCATCGGCCACTGGGGCACCGTTTTGGCTCGTTAAGTACTGACTTGTTTGATGTTGTTGACTCATGCCCTGCTCCTTAGTCTTGATTGCTGGTTAACCAGGTTTCAATTAAATCGTAAATGGTGGCCATGGTTTATCTCCTTGGCTGCGACGTGTTGTCGATGGAGCAAGAATAGAGAATTACCACTTTAGAATAAAACGATTAAACTAGATTTTCATAATCTAAAAAAAAGATTAAGAATGGATTTGGCAAGACAGTTAATGAATTACACGGACTCACAGCCAATCAGGGCGAGATCGTGAATATATTTTAACCGTTTTGACCCCAATTTGACGGACGGTGTCGATTATGATCTTATGCTCTCTTTTTCTTATAGAGAACATCAGAGCATGTACCT
>NZ_JAHKQZ010000036.1:0-26013 GCF_019345585.1 Shewanella sp. NKUCC05_KAH | reverse complement strand
TGAAGCCCTGTGATTGATGTTTGTTCGCACTTCCATCAGATCACACTTCAAGGTGTAAGTTCACTCCAATCTAATGATTTATATGTAAATCATCAGGGGATTCTTCAGAGCAGAGCATTTTGAGCTCATTTCAGGAGGCGTTTATCTAGAAAAGATATGGCTGTCCTGAGAGAAATCATGAGAAAAATCCAATCCACAGACCCTAGTTTTTAGGATGGTTGATAACTTCTGGATCTGGACTTAACACCAGTAAGGTATTAGTTGTATTGCTCAGTACAAATTGGAACTTAGTAGTCCCTGGTGTTCTATCGAGGTCTACTAGCTGTACTAACATACCATCGCTGCTGATGGTGACCGCATCGATAATTTTATCGAATGGGGTAACAAAACCCACACCCACAAATTTTAGCCCTTTACCGGTTTGGTCATTCAGCAGGTAAGTTATTGTGCCAGCTTGAGTGACATTGACGTCACCTTGACACTGTTGGCCATTGGCATCGGTATAAATAAATACAGGTTCACCATTTTCTAGGGTGACATTCACTTTTACAAATTGAGCTAAGCCTTGTGGTGCAGTCATCTTTATGTTCCTTGTGTGGTTAGAATCGAATATTTCTAATATCGTTTTTTTCTAAAAAAAGAATAAGCTCTTTATGTGTATCAAGTACTCCTAAACAATCGAGCGATTTTGCATAGGAAATCGTAAATATTGGGTCTTTGTTTTTTTCAGTAAAAGGCGTTATTTTGTTTCTAACACTTTTACATAACTCAATGTAAAATGGCTCGCCCAGTTTTTTATAGATATTAGCTTGTAGTAATTCACTTATTGCAAGGTTTGCTATATAGGTTATTTCTTGATTGAAATCATTTGCTAGTTCTCGATATGATTCGGTTGCTAATTTTGCGAATTTTAAACTCTCTTTTAATTCTCCAATGTTTAGCATGAGTTTTGCCTTGGACAAATAGATTTTTGCAGAGATATCTTTGTATGTTGAGGACTTGATTAGTGAAGATTTATCATCAAAATTCATGTTCGTTGATTTTTCAAGTGCTAAATATTGGCTTTCACTAGTGACGAACTCAATTACTTGTGAATATGAATAATATTTTAACCTTTTCCAACGTTCATTTTCAGGGTCTTGTTTAAATGCATTCTCAATAGTAGCAAGCCCCAAAGAGGCTTTGTTCAAAGCTTCTTTTCGGCGGCCTTGATAACTTAAAAGTGTGGTGATGTTTTGATAACTTCCTGTAAGTCTATCGAGTAAATAAGGCTGTTTTTCAAGATTTTTAGTTACCAAGGCTTTCTGTATTTCTTCATGGATTTGGATAGCGGTATTTATATCCCCTTGTGATACAGCAGCGCTCGCTAGCCAAGAGCGTGCATTGGCCACGTCAGCAATTAATTGGCTATCCTCTGGCGCTTTTGCCAAGGCGAGCAATTTAAGCCGTAATGATTCTTCAAAATCTTGCTTTGCTTTAGCAAACTCCTGCTGGTTCATTGATATGGAACCGAGTGAGTTATGGGCATAGGACAGCTCCATCAGCGCATCTTTATCCTCTGGCGCAATGGCATACATGGCTTGACTGTATTGTAAATATTGCTCCCAAAAAGGGCGTGATGCCGACCAATCACTCACATCATACTTAAGCTGGCCTAACCAAAAGGCATTGGCACCTAAGGTTTTCAGTAGGGCTAAGTTTTCCGGCTGCAATTCGAGCAGTGGCAGCATTTTTTCCTGTGCCGCGAGTAATGCGCTGCGAGCTTCATCGATTTTATTGCGCGAATAGGCCACTTCACCCATGGCCTCTAAGGTTTGGCCATGTTGGAAACGGGCATCAAAACTTAAGTGCGTATCATCTTCTTTATTAGAAAAATCACTGAAATATTCCAGTGCTTTATTGCTGATCCCGTCGAGTAAGTCCATACGGCCGATGCCGCGCATCTTGTCGGCGAAGTCACCCACCATAAAGCCGAGCAAATCTTCGGCGGCGAGGCGTTTTTGCAGGGCAAGTTTTTCGGCTTCTATGCTGCGCACGCTCATAATGACGGAGGTTAAGGTGAGGACGCACAGCAGGGCGACGGTTAGGCGCCTCGTCCAGCGCAGCATATTGGCGCGTTTGCTGGAGGCTGCGATAAAGGCAGTTTCGGGATCGTCTAAATCGAATAACGGATTTTGGCTGAGGCTTTGGGCCTCTTTTAACGGCTTGCCTTCGGCGAGCAGATAAGCGCTGTGTTTGGCTTCGCTGAGCCAACGCTTAGATAAATGCTGTAGGCGACTCTTAATGCTTAAGCTGTCGTTATGCTCGCTAATCCAAGCGGTTGCCCGAGGCCAACGGCGTAAAAGTGCTTCGTGGGCGATGCTAAAACAGGGTTCACCATTTTGCAGATGCGACACGAATAAGCGGCTATCGACCATGGCTTGCACTAGGGCGGTTTCGGCCGTGCTTTGCAGTTGCGACCAGCGAGCGGTGCGGCTGGTGATGGACTTTTCATCTTCGCGCAGGGTGACTAGCAGGGATAAAATCCGTGGTAGGCTGGCTTTTTCGGCATCGCTTAAATGGGAAATCGCCTGCTCGGCATTTTTGCCAATCGCCCCTTCAATACCGCCCAGTGCATGATAAACCGAGACTAACAACTTATCGTCGGCGCTGCGCTGTAAATACAAGGCTTGCAGAGTGTATTGCAACATGGGCAACGCATCTGGGTTACTGGCGGCATCGCTGCAGAGCATTTCATCGAGCGGCATTGCGGTGTCGCTGTCAACTTCCCAGCTTAAGTTGGCAGCCACTGCGGGCAGGCGGATCATTTGTAATAGCTCAGTGCGTGTTGGCGGTGCTAAGTCAAAGTGGGCGCCGCGGGCTTTACCCGCCATTAAGCTTGGGTAATTGACCAATAAAGGATAAAAATCGTTGCGACAGGCACTGATGATAATCACGGCTTTTGAGGTGGCGAGTTGTTCCAATAATTCTATGAACTGAGTTCGTTCGGTATCGCTAAATAGCGGTGATGAGAGCAACACTTCTAATCGGTCGATAAACAAGGCAAAAAACGGATTAGAAAAGGGTTTAGCCTTGAGCGCTTGGGTGCACTGGTCGATTACGCTTTGGATATCTTCGATGAGTTGAATCGCCAGAGTCTCAGCGCTCATGCCTTCGAATACTGGGATGTCGTTGATTTCCCAGTCGAGCATAGCACTGGCAAGATCGGTGAGTAGTTGCCCTTTACTCACATCGGCAAAATCTAAGCTGCTGAATGACGCGACACCAATGCCGTTATAGCCGTCGCCCTTCATTAAATTGGGCACAACACCCGCATTAATCAGGGAAGATTTACCGCTGCCACTTGGACCTAAGATCAGGCAGAAGGCACGGCCAAACAGGATTTGTTGGCTTATCCGGTTAAGCAAAGTGCTGATTTGTTCACTGCGGCCAAAAAACACCTCGGCATAGTTAGCGCTATAGGCTTGCAGCCCCGGAAAGGGAGAGCCGCCTTGCCAACTCTGTGGGCTGGCGGTGGCTTGGTGTCCGATAGGAAAACGCACTTCGGCTAAGGTGCGATAGCCGCGTTTGCGTATGGTTTCTATATAGGTGGGATCGGTGGCGCTATCGCCTAATGCTCTACGTAACTGATTGATAATCTTGTGTAGTGGATTGTCGCCGGTATCTACACCTGGCCAGCAGTGGCTGACTATTTCATCACTGCTGACGACTTCGCCCGCCCGTTGACAGAGAAATAGCAGCACATCCATCGCCTTGGGCTCAAGTTGTTTGACTTGTTTGCCAAGGAGCAGACTATTGGCGCTGGGATTGATTTGCCATTCACCAAAGAAAAATGTGCTGTCACTCATAACGATGTCCATTTATTGAGTATTGACCATGGCACGGTAAAAACTTGCGCTGTGAGTCACTCTTATTGTTATACGTATTGTTATAAAGATCTGTGCTTGTCATTCAAAGGTCTGGCGTCAAGACCTTGACATTATGCCGTTGATGATTGTTATTTAAAAGGAATAACCCTTGATAATCAATGTAAATTTTATCAGGGTGATGTGTGGTGAATAGTCTTTAGCTTGTCATTTTTATGTCAACAGTTTGTGCTTTACGCTAGATGTTAAATAAGGTGATGGCTTTTAGGTGTAAATCACAAAAATAAACAATAAAAAAGTGCCCGTGATTGGGCACTTTGTATTAGAGAGGAACTTAAGGCTAACAAGCCTGACTTATCAGCACGTTAAGCTGAGTATCTTAACGTTAGCCTCTTAACATTCGTCCCTTTGGATTAGCGCGTTAAGGTTAGTGCCTTGGCTTGATAGCTTAATCTGGCCATTTGACCTTGATCTTGCAGTTCTAATTCATTGAGTTCGAAGGGCGGCTGTAAACCCGAGGCTTGGATAAGCTTAGGATCTAACATCAGCTTTAACTTCGGCGACTCTGGAGTCAGCCAATTGGCAGCTTGGGTGCGTAGAATCGCCACCTTTTGACCTTCGGCGTTGGTGCCGGTTAACGTGCCACTTAAGCCAAAACGTCCCGCCTCGGCGACCGATAACTCAAAGTTGATTTGGTTAGGCAAGCCTTTATCCCAAACCGTGAGCACTTCGGGCTTGATGCTCGCCGAATTGACAAAAGACTTAAAAACAGATTTGACCGTGCGCTGCACAGGTCGGCCATCGACTTGGGTTTGCACTGTGATTTCAATTTCACTGAAACCTGCATTGCTGCTCGAAAGTGCGACGCCAGCGGGGATCACCGCTTGCCATGTCTCTCCTTGTTTTACCATCGCCAGCGGTTGCATATTGCCATCGGCTTGCTTGAGTTTTGCCTGTGGCACAAAGGTGTTATCACTTTGGCTGAGTGCGAGTTCAAGCCCAAGGGTTTGCGCATCCGCCGCGATGGCGGTGGGGGTTTTGACGCTTAGTTGATAGGGCGAGCCTTTTTCCTTCACATTGACTAAGTAGCTGGCGCTCGGTGTTAACGGCTGGCTGACCTGCAGGCGATATTCGCCCGGTGTGGCCTTCGCCGACATTTGCAATGCACTGGAATCATCGGTTAACCCTGCGCTAGCCAAAGCATCGGCGTTGACCATCGATTTAACCAGTGACTCATTGGTGTTTATCCCACTGCTGTTGGCTGCTTTGCCTTGGGGTGACTGATTAGGGGGAACGCGCTGAATTTGCACGCGCTCAGGGGCAATGACCTCGGCGTGCATTAAGGCGCCAGAGCGGGTATCGCCCCGAGGTGCAATGCGTACTAAGCTAGACGCTTGGCTCATGGTGAGGCCCACGCCCGCATTAAGCTGTGCGCCTGTTACATTGACCCAATACTCGTCACTTTGGCTGGCTTGCTCCAGCTTAAGCATACTCGCTTGATACTCACCGTACAGCGGGGTGATAAAGCTAATGTAATCCGTACTGGTGTTGATGGGCGTGAGTGTTGGGCTGGCAATATTGCTATCGACTAAATCGGTATCGCTCGGCGCGGCTAGGGTTAACCCTTTGGCGTACATTGGGCTGGCATTGGTTTTGGGATCTATGGGTGTGGCTTCATCTTGGCAGGCTGCAAGCAGTCCGCTTAGCGCCAAGACACTGGCAAGTTTGCTGAGTGTGTGCATCTTAGTGCTCCTTAAATGTGGTTGCGGATCAGCGTGTCTAAGTTGAAACACGTACGACGGCTCTGCTGATGGCTTAAGGGCTCTTGGCCACGGGTCTTTTGTTTATCAGTAAACCAGACAGTGCCAGCCGCCTTTTGTGAGCTGCAATTTAAGAAGCCGTCGGAGCAGCTATCGAGCCAGTTTTGGGTGGTTTCGAGCGCGACTTGGTATTGATAACCCGCGCAGTAACTGTCGCTGTCCCAAATGGCGGAATCAACATCTGAGCCCACCACGACTTCGAAGGGTTTACCCAGCGATGGGCGACCCGCTGTGCCATTAAGCCAAGCGTTGTTGTAGTTTGCCATCCAACCGACTTGCTGTTGTTTCACCGCGTTGCTGCCATAGCCTAAGAGCCAGCCTAAGCTGGTTTCGAACACATTACCTTGGTTCACCGCGTCGGCCAGCGGCGTACCAGCACTGGAAGGCGCGATGGCGATAACCTTTGAGGTGGCGTTGATCACTGCAGGATAACGGCTGTCCCACGTTGGATTAGATAAAATCCACCGCACTACGTTGCCACCATTGGAGTGGGTCAGCAGAATTAAGTCGTCGATATTTTTGGCTTGGATAAAGCTATTGAGCTGCGTGGTCAGACAACCTGCAGCGCTTTCTTCCCACATATATTGGTCAAAGTCGCAGTTGATCACTGTGTAATTGTTTGGCACTGGGATGCCTTGGCGCACTGAGTTAACAAATTCGGGCGTCCAGTAATCGGCTAAGGCATTGGTCTGGTGACCCGTACCATGGATAAAGGCGACTCCGGTTGCGGCTAACGTTACTGGGCTGACAGCGAACAGACCCAAGAGCATGAGGGCTTTTTTGATCTTCATGGCTATATCTCGTGTTGTTGGTCTTGTTGATTGTGGCCGCCAGTCCGTTGCGACAGTTCAGGGCAAGTCAGTTAATGCAGGATTTGCCGTAAATAAGCTTGAAATCGGCTGGCATGGCTCGGTTTATAGGCGCTCAAGCGCGGGTTACTCATTTTGGGTAAAACATGACTTAAGGCCTGAATACGACGGGATAGCGTGAATGCGCTAGTTTACGTTGGCATCAAATGTGATTGCCGTAACTTAGCCATTATCAACAGGACTTAACTCAAGCTTATTAACCTAGACGCAACATTTTAAGCTGGCAAGTAAAACCATCATTATAAAATGCAATCGCAGGGTCGCATTTTGAACGGTTCGTTTTAATGTCAAACTAAAGGTTGGTAACCTGATGATAAGCAATGCCTAATAAACTAAATTGTGCTTTATCGTGTTTGAAATATCGATTTGCTTACACAAAAGAATTTTCTGTGACACCCGCTTAGTGTTTGAGTTAATCAGTTTATCATTCTGTATATAAAGGTTTTTTGTGATAAATAATTCAAACTCGCCCATTTACTCTGGGATATGGGTATCACTTTAGTGCATTTAAAGACTAAACCGATTAGGCTGAGCTGAGGTAAAGTGGGATAAACGGAATAAACCAACATTGCCGAGATGACATTCTTCTTATCTTAATCAGTCATCTGAGCCATGGATTGACTGGGAGTAGAAAAAGTAGCGCGATATGGGCAGGTTTAATCTAAATAGACAACAAACACGGGAGAATAAGTTTGGCGATAGAACATAATAAGATGGTGAGCTGCTTAAGTGGACTGCAATGTCGCACTAACTTCACCATAAAAAACATTACTGAATACATGCTCCCAGAAACCAAAGAGGCTTTCTATTTACACCTCGACGGTAAATCACCAAACTTGATTATTCGTCCCGCATTCGAAGTCTTTTCCGGCGAACTTGCCACTATTGCAGGCGTGCATGCCAAATACGACTATTTCCACAATGCCGAGATGACACGTTTCCCCAAACGTTTGCATAAGAGTTTGACCGAAACCCATTATGGCCTTGCCTTTAGTTTTGACACAGTTGAAGCCGTACAGCAATTCATTACCCGTTTGAGTGCGATAGTGAAAGGCGCATAAGCTTTTACTGTATAAATCTTTAATAGAAGGCCGCTTAATTTTTCGATTGAACGGTATCTAAATTTTAACCATGCAGTCCTAGGGTTAAATTCCTCAATATCAATGAAAATGAGGAATTTAACTGCTGCCTTTTTACGCGGCTTTTCAGTATATTCATCAATAGATGAATTTTGCTGGAGCTTGCTATGTCGCTTATTCCCGGTCGCCCAAAGGGGGTTGTGCCATTTACCGCCCAAACTGAATCACAGCCGCAGACTCCTGGTCGTCCGAAAGGGGATTCCGATGCCCGCCAACGCTTAATTATCGCAGCCCTAAGTCTCTTCAGTCATCGCAGTTATCCCAGCGTTTCTACCCGTGAAATTGCTCGCGAAGCCGAGGTTGATGCCGCGCTTATTCGTTATTATTTTGGTTCAAAAGCGGGCCTGTTCGAACAAATGGTGCGGGAAACCCTTGAGCCGGTATTAGCGCGTTTTCGCGAAATATCCGCTGCGGATGCCCCTAATAACTTGGGTGAACTTATGCAGACATATTATCGCGTTATGGCACCTAACCTAGGATTGCCACGGTTGATTATACGGGTGTTACAGGAAGGCGATGGCTCAGAACCCTATCGCATTATGTTGTCTGTTTTTGAGCAAATTTTATCCCTCTCGCGGCAATGGCTCGAATCCACATTAGTCAATGCAGGGCTATTGAAGGAGGGATTAGATCCCGATTTAGCACGCCTCAGTTTCGTGAGTCTGATGGTCTTTCCGCTTATTGCGCCCCCGGTGTTAATGCGTCAGTTCGGCTTTTTTAGTGCCGATGCTGATGGTTTACAGCGTCTAGCGCTGCACAATATGCAGGTTTTTACCCAAGGTGTACTGCGTGAACCGAGGAAGTCGTAATGAGTGTGAATTTTAAAATTCTGACGCACGTGAGTGTGGGTTTTGTGATCTTGCTATTAGTCGGCTGCACTGAAGCGCCGCCCAGAGTGCTTGGCACTGTCGAGCGGGACAGGCTGACACTTACCGCGCCCGTAGGTGAGTTGATTACTCAAGTGAATGTGGTTGAAGGTCAACAGGTTAAGGCGGGTGAGGTGTTAATTCAGCTCGATACAACCTCAGCCAATGCGCGCCTTGCCCTGCGCCAAGCCGAGCTTGAACAGGCTAAAGCTAAACTTTCTGAGGCGGTCACAGGGGCGCGTTTAGAGGATATAGAACGCGCCAAGGCCGTGCTCGACGGGGCAAATGCCAGCGTGAAAGAGGCTCAGCGAGCCTTTGAACGAACAAACCGTTTATTTGCCACTAAAGTACTTAGCCAAGCGGATTTAGATACGGCCCGTGCGGCGCGGGATACCAGTTTCGCTAAGCAAGCCGAGGCGCAGCAAAGCCTGCGACTACTAGAAAATGGCACCCGTAGTGAGCAGCTAGAGCAGGCCAAAGCGGCGGTGGCTGCGGCTCGCGCCAGTGTAGCCATCGAACAAAAAGCCTTAGCAGACTTGAGCTTAGTGGCGGCGCGTGATGCCGTTGTCGATACGTTGCCTTGGCGAGTCGGCGATCGCATTGCCGCAGGCACTCAGTTGATTGGTTTACTGGCGAGCGAGGATCCCTATGTACGGGTTTACCTGCCCGCGACTTGGTTAGACAGAGTGAAGGCGGGCGATGGCGTCAATATTCTTGTGGATGGCCGCGAGATACCGATTGCTGGCACTGTGCGCAATATTCGCAGTCAACCTGCTTACACGCCATTTTATGCGCTGAATGAACGTGATCGGGCGCGGCTGATGTATTTGACCGATATTACTATTTCTGCCACAGATCAGGAACTACCTACTGGCATGGCATTAGAAGTTGAACTCGATGTGCTGCAACTCGATGTGCTGCAAGGAGTGCAGCAAAAAGTGGAGCAGCCATGAAAAGCGCTGATTTTGCTATCGAGACCCAAGGGATGACCCGCGCCTTTGATGGTGTTAATGCGGTGGAAAACCTCGACCTCGCCATTCCCAAGGGCACAATTTATGGGTTTCTCGGCCCCAATGGCTGCGGAAAATCGACTTCAATTCGTATGTTGACTGGGTTACTGAGTCCCACATCGGGGAATATCCGCGTATTGGGTGAAACCTTACCCGGCGCCGAGGAAAAACTGCGTCGCCGCATTGGCTATATGACGCAAAAATTTTCCCTGTACGACAATCTTTCGGTGCAGGAAAACTTAGAGTTTGTCGCGCAAATTTATGGCCTTAACCGCCGAGCATCAAAGCTGCGAATAGCCGAGTTAGTCACGCTATACGATTTAGTCGGCCGCGAGAAACAAATGGCGGGCTCCATGAGTGGCGGCCAGAAACAGCGTTTGGCCTTAGCGGCAGCGACCTTACATCACCCCGAATTATTGTTTCTCGATGAGCCGACATCGGCGGTCGATCCTGAAAATCGACGCGAGTTTTGGGAGCGCTTATTCGATCTCTGTGCCCAAGGCACTACGATACTTGTGTCGACTCACTATATGGATGAGGCCGAGCGTTGCCATGGTCTTGCGATTTTAGAGCGCGGGATAAAACGCGCCGACGGTTCACCCCAGCAGCTGATGGCGGCGATGGGGGCTCGGGTGGTTGAGATATCAGGGGACGACTTACGCACTTTAAAACAATCACTGATCAGCGAGTCTGCGGTATTGTCAGCGGCGCAAATCGGCAGTCGTTTGCGGGTGTTAGTGCGCAGCGATATTGAAGATCCGCTTGCTTGGCTTAAACCAAGAGTTGCCAGCCGGACGATGGAAGAAGTGCGCGCTAGCTTAGAAGATGTGTTTGTCACTTGCACCGGCGAGCGCTTGACTGGGATTTCCAAGGGAGAGACTGACCATGTGGCGTAGGATTTTTGCGATTGTGGTCAAAGAGCTGCGGCAGTTGTCGCGGGATCGTATGACCTTTGGCATGATAGTCATGATCCCGTTAGTGCAACTGATGTTGTTTGGTTATGCCATCAATACCGATGCTCGCCATCTGCCTGCTGGGTTAGTTAATTTGAGTGATTCTGCCTACAGTCGCGCACTGGTTAAGGCGGTGGAAGCAACGCAGGTAGTAGATTTTAAGCAGCGATATTTAAGTGCCGCCGAGGCTGAGGCGGCGATCACTCGCGGCGAAGTCAAAGCCGTGCTGTATTTGCCCGCCGATCTCGATGAGCGCTTAGTGCGTCACCCAAGCTTTGTGGGTCAGCAATATTTAGCCCAGTCCTATATCGCACAACCCGCTGGCCAATGGCTGGTGGATGGTTCAGATACGGTTGTCGCTTCAACTATTCGTAGCCTAAGGCAAATGCCACTGGATGAAGTCGCAGGAAGAGCACTAAAAACGGCGATACCGAGTTTTGAAGTGGTGCAATATTTCAATCCCGAGCAACGTTCTGTGGTCAACATAGTGCCCGGCCTATTGGGCGTGATTTTGACTATGACCATGGTGATGTTTACTTCCGCCGCCATAGTGCGTGAGCGCGAGCAGGGCAATATGGAGTTTTTGATCACTACGCCAGTGCGGCCACTGGAGTTGATGCTGGGTAAAATCGTGCCCTATGTGATGGTTGGCTTTGTGCAAGTGACCATTATCCTGAGCGCAGGGCATCTGTTGTTCGATGTGCCCATTCGCGGCGGGCTTGATTCTATCGCCCTTGCCGCTATGTTGTTCATTTGCGCCAGTTTAACCTTAGGATTAGTGATTTCGACCATAGCGAAAACCCAGTTGCAATCGATGCAAATGACGGTATTTATCCTGCTGCCATCGATTCTATTGTCGGGGTTTATGTTCCCCTACGAAGCCATGCCTATCGCGGCGCAGTGGATTGCCGAAGCCTTACCCGCAACCCATTTTATGCGCATGTCACGGGCCATAGTGCTGCGCGATGCCCAAGTGATGGATCTGCAATTTGATGCCCTGTGGATGATAGGTTTTACTTGTATTGGGTTATTGATCGCCAGTATGAGATTTTCGAAGCGCTTGGATTAACCCTGTACTGAGTTTCATCATCAAGGGCAAAGTGCCGAGTTTTGATATAGCGCAAATTATCAGTAAACAGTCGCGCTAAGCCATTGAAATCGATGTTGCTTAATTAGGATATCCCTTACACTGCCGCTAGGGCGATTGCCGCCATCATGCTTAGCGAAGGGAATTCATTATGCCTCCAATCATTTGTCATAGCGCGCTCGATGCGGTTGCTTTAATTCAAAGCGGCGAGACGCTGTGGACTCATTCCATGGGCGCCACACCGCGCATTTTATTAGATGCGTTGGCGCAGCATGCACTCACCAAAGAAAATCTCACCCTGTTACAGTTACATACTGAAGGCGCCGAATCCTTAAGCCATCCCAGTTTACAGGGGCATTTACGCCATCGATGTTTTTTCGGTGGGCTGCCAACGCGGGCATTACTGCAAAGTGGTGACGCGGATTATGTGCCGATTTTCCTGTCTGAAGTGCCTAAGTTATTTCGTTCCGGCGAGCAAAAAATTGATACCGCAATTATCCAAGTGTCGCCACCCGATAAGCATGGCATGTGTTCCTTAGGCATTTCGGTTGAAGCAACGCTCGCAGCTTGCCAAGTCGCGGGTAAGATCATCGCTCATATTAATCCACAAATGCCGCGAACCCATGGTGACAGCTTTATCCATATCGACCGTTTTGCCGCTGTGTATGAGCAGAGCGCGGCGTTGCCCATTCATTCCTTCGCGACGGGGGATGCGGTGAGCTTGGCGATCGGTAAAAATGTTGCCCAATTGGTGCGTAATGGCGATTGTTTGCAAATGGGTATAGGTGCGATCCCCGATGCCGTACTGTCTTGCTTAACCGAACATAAAGACTTAGGCGTCCACACAGAGCTATTTTCTGACGGTATATTGCAACTGGTTGAAAAGGATGTGATTAACAACAGCAAGAAGCGTTTTTATCCGGGAAAACTCGTCACAGGTTTCGCCCTGGGTAGCCAGAAATTATACGACTATGTTGATGATAATCCTGCGGTCATCTTTATGGACATAGAACAAGTTAACGACACGGCCATTATCCGTAAAAATCCTAATGTGATGGCGATTAACTCGGCGCTGCAGGTCGACCTTTCAGGCCAAGTGTGTGCCGATTCCATTGGCACTAAAATCTATTCAGGTGTTGGCGGCCAGATGGATTTCATCCGCGGAGCAGGGTTATCTGAAGGTGGTCGTTCTGTTATTGCGCTACCCAGCACTGCCGCGGGAGGAACGCTTTCTCGCATTGCAAGCGTGTTATCACCTGGCGCAGGGGTTGTCACCACTCGGGCCCATGTGCATTACATTGTGACCGAATACGGCGCCGCCAATCTACGCGGCCGTTCACTGCGCGAACGAGCACAAGCGCTGATCGCCATCGCTCACCCAGATTTTAGGGAACAATTAAGTCGTGATGCCTTTGATGTGTGGGGATTAAATCTATAGCATTGTAAATCTTGGTGTTATGGCTTGCTGCCGAGTTTGCAGTGGTGCAAGCTCGTTTGAGCGTAAAGGGTTGGTTTTAATACGTCGTTTAATCGCGGTAAAGAGTCATTCGTCTGTCCCGATATGGTATAAACTCTTGGCGGGTTTGACCGACAGACTTATAAATAAAGGAGTCAATAATTTAAATGGATGAGATTGAATTAAAAGCATATTTAACAAAGAGGGTGTTATCTTTTTGTACGCGCTGGAACAGTATCGAAAATACCCTCTATACCGAAAGAACTGCCGAAGAAGATAAGCTACGGCAGGAATTGCCAGTGGCTGAATTCCATTATGCAAAGCAAACCGATTGGTTTGCTTTACTGAGTGAGCAAATAGCGCCATTATTTGACGATTTTTGTACCGATAAGCCCCGTGTTTACGGCGGAAAAGTGCGTAATTCCTTCGGGTTTCCTTCAAAATTTAATGGTTGCGATCATCCTCTTGAAGTGCAAATTACTTTAAAAAGTAAAAGCAGAGCCGAAATCTATATTAAAACCAACACTAACTTCGAAGATGAGTATTTGTTTATTGCTCTTAAAAAAGCCGATGAATGGCGTATCGATAGCTATAAAAATCGTCGCTATGGCAATGAGAAATGGAGCGTACAAATCCTTTAATTCAGCTTAATCTCAATGCTTGACGTCAGTAAAAAATGACTAAAGCATTGAGTTTAGTAACGTCGGTTTAATTTAAGTGATGCATTGAGACACAAAAAATATTGTGTAAATGGAACATCTTTATGCCATTAGATAATGCTCTTATTGCTCGAATCAAAGCCGAGACATTGCGGTTTACAACGGTTGAGGTTGAGCAATTTTTATTAGCTCATCCTGATAAAACCTTTTATGCCTTTGCTTTTGACACCCATGCTGAATACGCAGAATTAAATCTTTGTTTTAATACAGAGGCAGATTTTCAGCAGCGATGGGCCTATTACCAGTCTGGGGAATGGGCTGAGTCATACCAAAGCCCTGAGGCTATCCAAGAACTTAAATTCAATACAGGTGACTGGGAGTATCAATGTTTTAGTACATGTTACCTGCTTTCAGAGGATGAGTTGCAGACGATTCAACAGAGCTTACCCGAGGATGACTTTAGTGAGTGGGAGGAGATAGTGCGGCAAATACGCGCAGTGTTTAACGAATGCCTAGTGCAGTTTACCCAAACTGAAGTCTATCAAGCGATCCCTAAAATCGATGGTTTTATGGCCTTTAGTATCGACCATGACGAAGATGTTGCTGATATGCTGGCCGATAGATTTTTATAAAAATTGATTTTAAACACTTTAAAATCATTAACATCTACGTTAATTAGTAGGCCCTGATTTCCAATTGCTCGATTATCTTGTTGCCTTGCTCAAGCCCTACATGGTTAACAATCATCGTTTTAATCAGCTCAACATAGATTGGCTGGATATTGACGTTATTATCGAAAAGGGCTTCATCCGCTTCAGTGATAAGGGCCGCAATTTCATTAAAGCTGCCTAGTATGAGTTGTTATGAGGATTTCCCCATGCACTCTGCTAACAGTTTGACGAAAAAGTCGCTGCCTTTGCGTTCGCAAAAGGCGATATTGCGCTCTGGGATGGTTTCGGGATCGTTGTAGTTAGCAAGGGCTAACTCCATGCTGGCTTCGCGGATGATGTGCAGGGTTGGGTAGGGCGCGCGGTTGGTGAAGTTGGCTGCCCCGTCCTGTGGTTCGCCATCGAAACAATAGTCTGGGTGGAAGGTGGCGAGTTGGTAGGTGCCTTCGTACTCGTGTTCGATAAGCGTATCGGTTGCCATGTCGATGAGGTCGAGGTAGGCATAAAACCCCTCAAAACCACGGGGCAGAATAAACAGTGTGGTTTCGGCTTCGGGGTGGGCGTCGAGGTATTGGCATTCTTCAATCAATGCCTTGAGTACGAGTTTGACTTTGGTTTGTTCCACCACCAGATACCGAATACTGCCGCGCTCGACTTCTTGTCTGGCAAAGGGGCAAATATTGTATTTCATGATCACTTTTTTCACCCAGTCGTCGGTTTGTTGAGTGATCATGTCAATTTCGTTCATGGCGGTCGTTTGCTCGTGCTTAAAAATTAGGGGGCGATCATAGGGATGATAGACGCCACAAGCAAGAGCGCCATGCTGATATTAAAAATCTTCTGTTGGCGCTCATTTTTTAAAATGCGTTTAAGGGCTACACCAAAGCCGAGCCAGACGATAGCGCAGGGAAATGCGACGCACAAAAATACCGTTGCAATAGTGATGACCTGCGGGGTCAAATCCTGCTGTACTGACGTGAACGTCGCAATCGCGCCCACGGCCATGATCCAGCCCTTAGGGTTGACCCATTGAAAGGCCGCGGCTTGGATAAAACTGAAGGGTTTAGCAATGGCTTTACCTTCCATCTTGCTACTGCTGTTGGCAATCAACCAAGACAGATACAAAAGGTAACCTATGCCGACGACTTTAATCACTTGATGGATGATAGGATAGCTTTGAAATAGGGCGCTCAAGCCCAAACCTATCGCGAGGATCATGGTCGGGAAGCCAAGGCTTATTCCCATAAGATGCGGAATACTGCGTTTTACGCCAAAGTTTACCCCTGAGGTCATCAGCATAATATTGTTAGGCCCAGGGGTGATCCCCGATGAAAAGGCAAACAACGCGATAGCGAGTATTAACTCCATAGATAGATCCACACCTTTTATTTTAGTTTTATGGCATTGTGATTATTTGCCGCATTGAGCCTGCGATTTACTCATCGGAGGGTACGCAATACTGTGTTGCAATTATTTATAATTGCGACATTTGATTGCAACGCAGGCGAGGCATTCTAGCGATTAAATGTTGCCGCGCCTATACGACATAGCGAGTTTATAAACTAAAAAGAATAACAAAATATGTACATGCCTCGATGGGATTAATGGCGTGAGAATAGGGCTAGCGCAGTTTGATGGTTTTCTGTGTTAGTACGAATATCAAGATATATTGGAATATGCTGATTTAACACTATGATGGATATCAGCTTTCAGTTTTAGTAATAGCAACTATCCTTAGACAGCATTTTATAGATTGAGGTAACAGGGCATGATGAATCCATCATTACATAGTGAGCTAAGTGGAGTGCTAAATCGACAGCTCAGTCGAGTTCCCGACCGAGTGTTAAGTCGGTATTTGAGAGTGTTAATACTGCTTTTTAGCAGCGTTTTAGGTCTTACTGGGTGCGTAACTGTGACGGATAACGCGGCGCAGCCGTTGCGAACCACAATCGTGATGTCTGGCGATCTCAGTGAATTACCGTCAACGGCAATGACATTCACTTGGCATCCTAAATTTCAAAAAATCATCACAGATAAACGCTTAGATCCGCAGCCAGTGTTGCAACACATGCAAGCCGTATTAAAGCAAACTTTGCAGAGTAAGGGATATCGCTGGGTTGAAGATCCACTACTGGCGGATTTTCAGGTTGGCTTTGGCGTCGCTATGGGAACTGAAATGAGCGATGAACAAATTTTGGCGGTAACAGGCTTGGTTGCAGGGCTGTCAACCGACGGTGTGAATACCCAAAAGTATGACAAAGGTACCGTGGTGATAGCGCTCTTTAAACCCACTAAAATACAGGGCGTTGATGAGCCAATTTGGCGAGTGCTTGCCCAAGGTTTTGGCAACATTAAAAAGATGGATGAGCTAACCGAAAATTTCGACAGTCTCATTGCCAGTATGTTAGCCAATATGCCGTCGGTTAATGTGGCTCCTTAGTCAGCGTTTGAGCTTTAGTTCAGTTCTAAGTGAATTGAGTCAGCATTTGGGTAGGAGCATTCGTCAGATAAACGGGATTAGTGCTTAATTGAGGTGTCTTGGTCCCATGTTTGTGGTGCTAGCTCCCATTTTTGAACTGTGGGACATGGTACTTTAGTGACAGCCATCTCAATAAAGGGCGCGACAGTGAAAACTGCCGCGCTTTTTCATTTTAATGGAGGGAAGTTCCATTTTGATTTCAGACTGTTTCAGTCGTGCTCGACTGTGATCTCGTAGGATGAAAACTTACGAATGTTAATCACGCCCGTATCAAACATTAAATACTGCCCCTTGATCCCCTGCAAAATTCCGCTGACGACTACATCTTTATCGAAATTGTGCGAAGTGATCTTCTTCGGAAAGGAGTCAATTGGATAATGAATTGGCAGAATCGTTTCGTGCAAACGCTCGATACTGTAATCGCCTTTTTTCATGCCGATTTCGTGTAACTTAGTCTCAATTTGTGGGATCAGTTCCGCAGCCTTAGCATTTAAATCAATATCGTCGGCATGGCCTTTTAACATGGCTTGCCAATGGGTTTTATCATTAACCAGTTTTGCCAATTCTACTTCGACTAAGCCTGAGAGCTGCCTTGTTGAGACTTTAAAAATCGGTAAACCTTGGGTAGCACCTTGGTCAATCCAACGGGTGGGCAGTTGAGTGTGGCGGGTAATGCCGACTTTAACGCCCGAGGTATTTGACAAGTAGACATAATGCGGCACAAAACAGTGGCTCTGGGCCCACTCTGGTTCGCGGCAAGTGCCTTGGTCGTAATGACAAGTTTCCGGCTTCATGATGCACATATCGCAACTCGCCAGCTTTTGCATACAGACAAAACAATGGCCCTGCGAGTAACTCTTCTTGCTCTTTTTACCGCAGTTGCAGCAGAAGATATTGCCCGTATGGGTCAAGGTTAATTGCTTGCCTATCAATGGATTGAGCGGGAGTAACTCATCACCGACAACGAGTTGATATTGCACTTGTTGCGCGTCATCTAACTGCACGCGCATCTTTTTTAGCGTTCCTAACATGGTCATCCTAATGTGTTGCGTTCTGGTGCAGCTTAGTCGCTCATCATGCGTTCTAGTGCACGCTTCCGTTATATCGTCATTGCGTTGCCGTTAGTATACAAGATTATCCAAGCCAGTTTAGATAGGATTTTTCGATAAGTAAGTCGATTGACTGAGTGCACCTAAACCTCTTTTGTTTTACTTAACCATTTGTACACTAAGGCAATAATACCGAAAGTAAGCAAGGCTACTGGTAAGTAAATGATTATGCTCATAAATTGTGTTTGGTATTTTGTTGCTAATTGGGTATGGCTAATGAGATATCCAAAACCAACAACGGAAAAAATCCACACCATTGAACTGATGAAGTTAATGAGTAAAAAACGACGGGAAGAAATACCCGTTGCACCTAAAATATAGGGGTAAACGGTACGAACAAAAGGAATATAACGTGCGAGTAGCAGGGTTATCACTCCATAGTTATCAATAAGGTGGGTCGCTTTTTCCTGATGTTTGATATCAATATTCGACAGCAGTTTTTGGTAAATTTGGGTATGCCCTAAAAATCGACCCTGTAAATAACCTATAGCTGTACCTGTAAAGGTTGCTAGAACCAATAACGGCATAATACCGATATGAAGAATATCTTGATAAATCAGCACTCCAGTGAGAAAGAGTAGGCTATCTCCGGGTAAAAATGCGGTGGGAATAAAGCCATTTTCTAACACTAAAAAGCCACAAATTAATGCGCTGACCATGAGGGCGATTTTAGGATTGGCTAAAACCGCTAGATCATTGTGTATCATGGCTTGGGCCAGTTCGTATAACTGCTCCATACGTACTACTCCCTAAAATAATTGATAAAACATAAAGGTGGTAAAGCTCGAAAGCGGCAAAGTGGTCATTCTGAACCGGAGCTATGGTGTTTCGTGGGTTATTCTACCAAGGGAGCATGAATCGAAAGGCAGTTACAACATTAAATTTTGTTGGTGTTAGTGTGTTTATGGTTCAGTAATCGGGTTTTGTGGGCTTTTTATAGTGAAAATATTAAGCATTATTATAGGGTTAATAAATTTCGAATGATGACATCAACTTACAAACCCATTTGCCAGATTCCTATGCGCATTCTAACTATTCAGTATTGATTGCACTGGCTTAACTTAATTTGAACACCTTGCCGCGAATATCGGTTTTTAAGCGCTCTTAAAGTGCTGTTTGAAAGTGCCATTGCGAGTGCACTCTCTAAATGTGTTGGCGTCCTAAGTGTTAGCTTGCCGTAAAAGTCAATGGCATTAACGGCTTAATCTATCGAGCACGAGATCATCCCCAAGAGCATAGAGGGATTCTACCAGTTGATCTTCTTGGGCGAGATCTGTGAGTCCAAGGCCTATGGTTGCCCGAAACAAAGCTATACCTGTGTGGCCTGCGGTTTCATATTGACTACTAAACTGCTCGATATTGATGCCAATTGCATTGATTTTATTGGATATATCGAGCACAAGTCCGGGTCTGTCATAGGCCACTAGGTTGTAACTTAAGCGTTTGATGGGCTTAAGGGCGACCGAGGTTTTGGAGTAGGTGAGGGACAGGCTATCGATGCATTCTAGGGCCTCAATAAGCTCGTCCATGCGCAGTGACGGCACTTCGAGTAACAATATCGCGGCAAAGACACCGTCAATATGGCGTAATTCTGAGTCGAGCCAGTTGCCGCCATGACGACTCACAGCATGGGCGATTTGTTCTACTAATCCTTTTCTATCAGGTGCTTGTAGTGTGATTAAGTATCGTAGCATAGTGACTGACTCCTATTTTTTGTAAAAGGCACCTGTTTTAAAACGGGGTGTAACACAACTGTCATCTTTGCGTCATATAATCCAACGCACTTAGAATAAAGGATGTTGTTATTGCTCAGTTTACGTTCAAACAGTGTAAGCATAGCACTCGGCAAATCCTAGCGAAAAAACTCGCTAGCTATTAATAATAGAGGTTCTTAATGGAAAGTCAGGTCACTCAACCTGGTTCTGCATCGCACAGTATGCTTAAAGGCGGACGCTCGAATCGCAGGGCATTTAAGGATAAAGCGGCGCAAATCAGCGTCACTATCGGCGGCACTATGGTATTTGTCGCCTTATTGTTGATCTTCTTTTATCTGTTGTATGTGATTAAACCCATTTTCGACAGTGCTGATGTCACACCCGTTAAGAGTGTGAGCTATCAACACGCGGATGTGCCGACCTTAATGGTGGGTGCTGAAGAGCAAAATGAGGTGATGTACCGTGTGAGCGTTCATGGTCAAGTGGACTTCTATACTGTTGCCGACGGTAGCTTACTTTCTAGCTTTACCCCGACGTTACCAGCGGGTGTTACAGTCACCAGCGCCGCCGTTGCTGTACCGAGCGAACAACGTTTTGCGCTGGGATTAAGTAATGGTCAGGTCATAGTGGCGGGCCTAGAGTTTGGTTTAACGTACCCCAATAACAAACGTTTAATCACACCAAAACTGCGTTATCCCGCAGGTGAAACCCCCATTACAGTCGATAAGACGGGCAGCGCGATTCATAAGCTGACCTTCACTTATAGCTCAGACAAAATGAGTTTTGCTTATCAAGATGAGAGTGGTGTTTGGCGCCTCACTCGTCTCGAAGGGCAAGAGAACATGATGACTGAAGAAGTGGAGTGGGTTTCTACGACGTCACAAATTCAAGATGCGCCGAAGAAAGTCTCCCACGAGCTGATGACGCCCGATCAACGTCAATTGATGTTGCAAACTGGCAATAAAATTTTCGTGTACGACATCCGTGATACTGACAGCTTAGATCTGCTGCAGGTGATTGATGTTGAACGTGCTAAGGCACAAGTCAATAACGTGGCTTTGCTGGCGGGTGCGAGTTCATTACTGGTCAGTTATGACACAGGTATTGTGGCGCAGTACTTCCAAGTTAATGGTGAAAAAGGGCGTTTATATCAAGAGATTCGTCAGTTTGATGACTTACCGCCCATCAGCTCGATTACCTCTGAGTTTTATCGTAAGAGTTTCGCGACTGTGAGCCCTGAGGGTGAGCTAACCCTACTCTATACCACGAGTCATCGTGAACTGTTTGATGCAAAGTTTGACCTTAAAAACCCCGGTAAAATGGGCTTTACCCCACGCTCAAACGGCATAGTCGTTGAGGCGGACAAAAAGCTGCATATCTTCAGTGTGGAAAACTCCCACCCAGAAGTGTCATGGAGCGCCATGTGGGACAAGGTGTGGTATGAAGGTTATCCAGAGCCACAATATGTATGGCAATCGACCTCAGGCTCTGACGATTTCGAAGCTAAGCTGAGCTTAATGCCATTGGCCTACGGCACAATGAAAGCGGCATTTTATGCCATGTTATTTGCCGTGCCTTTATCCGTTGCTGGTGCGATTTACACTGCTTACTTTATGTCGCCTAAGGTGCGCGGTTTCGTGAAACCGACCATTGAAATCATGGAAGCATTACCAACGGTGATTTTAGGCTTCTTGGCGGGGCTGTGGTTAGCGCCACTGATTGAAGAGCATCTCCCCGGCATTTTAATTCTACTGATCTTATTGCCGACCTCGATACTCACGTCTGCCTATGGCTGGAGTAGGTTGCCGGGTAAGTGGAAACAACGTTTACCCGAAGTGTACCAAGAGCTGATGTTGATCCCTGTGGTCTGTTTCGTGGGTTGGTTCTCTTTTGCGGTCAGCCCAATCATCGAAGTGGCGCTGTTTGATGGTAATACCCGTCAATTCATCACTAACGAACTGGGGATCACCTTCGACCAACGTAACGCGCTGGTGGTCGGTATTGCCATGGGCTTTGCGGTGATCCCAACGATTTTCTCCATCGCTGAAGATGCCATTTTCTCTGTACCGCGTCATTTATCTAACGGCAGCTTAGCCTTAGGTGCGACGCCTTGGCAGACATTGACACGCGTGGTGTTGTTAACCGCAAGTCCGGGGATTTTCTCGGCCATTATGATGGGCCTTGGCCGCGCCGTTGGCGAGACCATGATCGTACTGATGGCCACCGGTAACACCGCCATCATGGAATGGAGTGTGTTCGAAGGGATGCGAACCTTGGCGGCAAACATTGCGGTTGAAATGCCTGAATCGGCTATCGGTAGCTCGCATTATCGTGTGCTCTTCCTTGCTGCGTTCGTACTATTCATCTTTACATTCTTCTTTAACACCATTGCAGAAGTGGTGAGACAGCGTCTACGTGAACGCTATAGCTCGCTGTAACGGGGATAAGACAATGACATTAAATACTATTTCGCCAGTGACCTTGAGAGGTTTGTGCAATGGGTAAGTGGGTAAAATCAGGCTCGCCATGGATATGGATGACGGGCGGTGCCGTGAGCATCAGTTTGATTGCCGTCTTAGGCTTATTATTGTTAATCGCATGGCGTGGCTTAAGTTACTTTTGGCCTGCAACCGTTTACCAGTGGGAGCTTGAAGATAACACGGGTGTACGTTCGACCTTAATTGGTGAGGTTTACGATAGGGAAGAAGTACCGACTGAGCGTTTGATTGCTGCTGGCCATGTGTTTAAGCAACACCCGGGCGAGTTTGTGACCCGTTACTTAGTGAAAACCGGTAACCGTGAATTTGTGGGTTTGGATTTCCGCTGGATATTAGGTACGGACATTGTTAGCCGTTCTGTGCCAAGCGAGGTCGCACTGATCGAGCGGGCTAAAAACGGTAACTTCTACGGTTATCCGATAGCTGTGATTGAAAATGGCAAGCGTCTCGATTTAGTGAATGATGCGATTGAATCCTCCTTAATGGAGCATATCGAACGCGCTGTTGCCTTATCGGACAAAGCGGTTGATTTGCAGAAGCAAGATATTGGTTCGATTAACTACGCCATTGAAAAATTGCGTTTGCAGGAGCGTCGTTTCGAGCTGGATGGGGAACTGACCGACAGTATAAAAGCTGAGTTGGTCGCCAAGAGAGCTCAACTGCAAGAAGATTACTTAGTGCTTGAAAAGGCGTTATTTGCCCTGCGTGATGATGCGGCGCGTGACTCGGTTATCGTCCGAGATATGCGCGGCGAAGAAGTTGAACTGAAGCTCGATACCGTTCTGGATGTGACCTATGTGAATCACTTAGGACTCATAGGCAAAATTGGTAAGTGGTTTGTTGGTATTGGACGCTTTATGAGTGACGATCCGCGTGAAGCCAACACTGAGGGCGGCGTGTTCCCCGCGATTTTCGGCACTGTATTTATGGTGATGTTGATGGCGGTTATCGTGACGCCATTTGGCGTGGTCGCGGCGGTTTATCTACATGAATATGCGAAGAAAGGCCCTATTACTAAGATGATCCGCATTGCGGTAATCAACTTAGCGGGTGTGCCCTCGATTGTGTATGGCGTATTCGGTTTAGGTTTCTTCGTGTACATGATGGGCGGTTCCATCGACCAATTGTTTTACGCTGAAGCTTTGCCTGCTCCTACCTTTGGTTCGCCAGGGGTGATTTGGTCGGCATTAACCCTCGCGATTTTGACGCTGCCAGTGGTTATTGTGTCGACTGAAGAAGGGTTAAGTCGTATTCCAAGCGCGGTGCGTCAAGGTAGTTTGGCACTGGGCGCGACTAAGGCTGAAACCCTGTGGCGGATTGTGATCCCGATGGCGAGTCCAGCGATCATGACGGGTTTGATTTTAGCGGTCGCTCGTGCTGCCGGTGAAGTGGCACCGCTGATGTTGGTGGGTGTCGTGAAATTAGCGCCAACATTACCACTGGACTTTAACTTCCCGTTTGTGCATTTAGAACGTAAGTTCATGCACTTAGGGTTCCATATATATGATGTGGGCTTCCAGAGTCCTAACGTTGAAGCGGCACGTCCTCTGGTGTATGCGACCTCTTTCTTGCTGGTGTCTGTGATTGTGGCACTCAACTTGACGGCCATTAGCGTGCGTAACCACTTACGTGAAAAATATCGTTCGCTTGAGCACTAATCAGCGATTATCCTGAAAGTATTAGGACTAAATATGATTTCTATAGATTCGACAGCAATGAAAACCAATAACTTTGATTTAGCTAACTTAAGCCAGAACGACACCGCGCTGGAGATCCGTAACTTAGATTTGCGCTATGGTGATAAGCAAGCGCTGTTTAATGTATCGATGAAGATCCCCAAGAAGCAAGTCACTGCCTTTATCGGCCCCAGTGGTTGTGGTAAATCGACACTATTGCGCTGTATTAACCGCATGAATGACTTAGTTGATAATTGTCATATTGGCGGCGAGATCTTGCTGCACGGCCAGAATATTTACGACAAGAAAATCGACGTCGCGGCCCTGCGCCGTAATGTCGGTATGGTGTTCCAACGCCCAAATCCTTTCCCTAAGTCGATTTACGAAAACGTTGTTTATGGCTTGAGATTGCAAGGGCTGAATAACCGTCGTGAACTCGACGAAGCGGCTGAGCGTTCATTGCGCGGCGCGGCGATTTGGGACGAAGTTAAAGACAGATTGCACGATAACGCCTTTGGTTTATCTGGCGGTCAACAGCAACGACTGGTGATTGCCCGTGCGATAGCCATTGAGCCAGAAGTGTTATTACTCGACGAACCAACATCGGCACTCGATCCGATTTCGACGCTGACTATTGAAGAGTTAATCACTGAGCTTAAGACGAAATATACTGTGGTTATCGTGACTCACAACATGCAACAGGCGGCGCGAGTATCGGATCAAACGGCCTTTATGTATATGGGTGAATTAGTTGAATATGCTGATACTAATACGATTTTCACCACGCCGAAAAAACGTAAGACTGAAGATTACATCACAGGACGTTACGGTTAATCGCTTGAGTATCGGATAAGGCCACCACGGCTTGGTATGGGTCAACAGTTAAGTAACAGGTTGGAACGCAATGGAAAACATGAATTTAAGTAAGCACATTTCGGGTCAGTTCACCGCTGAGCTGGATGATATCCGTAATCGAGTGCTCGCCATGGGTGGCTTGGTTGAACGTCAGCTAGAGCAAGCGATTGATGCCTTAAGTGCCCTCGATGCCGAGTTAGCCCAGCGGGTGATTGCAGGCGATCATAAAGTTAATGCGATGGAAGTCTCCATTGACGAAGAATGCACGCGTATTATTGCTAAGCGTCAACCTGCGGCCAGTGATTTACGCTTGATTATCGCTATTTCAAAAACTATCGCCGATCTTGAGCGTATTGGTGATGCCTGTGTGCGGATTGCAAAAGCGGCATTAGATAAACGTTTGAATAATCAGCAGCCTTTGTTAGTTAGCATTGAAAATATGGGGCGTCATGCGACTCGGATGTTGCATGCGACTTTAGATGCCTTGGCCCGTATGGATGCCGATACCGCGTTAGAGCTGCATAAAGAAGATGCTAAGCTTGACCGTGAATATGAAGGCATTATTCGCCAGTTAATGACCTATATGATGGAAGATCCGCGTTCAATCCCAGACATACTCGACGTATTATGGGCTGCACGCGCAGTAGAGCGTGTCGGTGACCGCTGTAAAAATATTTGTGAATACATTATCTACTACGTGAAAGGTAAAGACGTTCGCCATACTTCCTACGAAGATATGGAAAAGGACATGAAAGGCTAACACACGCATTAATCTGCAGTTTTAATGCTTGAATAAAACGCTCCGCAGTCTTTGTGGAGCGTTTTGCTTTTAGGGCTTTTAAATGCGGCTTAATAAATGCCGACTGCTTTTATAGACTGATTTGACAGTACTAATAGCAATGATGAGTCAATTCGATTTGGTAAAAACGCATTGGAAAATTCTGCAGGCTATTATACCGGAGTGAGCTTTAACTACAGTTGTTGGGGGGCTTAGCGTTTGCTGATACTCATTCATACAGGCTTGCCATGGTATTCACTCACCGACGCGCAGCAAGTCCATCCTTGGATGCTCGACCGCCCCCGTCCATGGGGCGGACGGTCGTCTCGCTAATCACCATGGCTCACCTTTCGAGCATTCGTGTAATCTGTAGATTTAAAAATTATCCGCTTGATTACTTTGTTGAACGAAGCCGCTTTGCGGCAGGAACAAGATAAAGCCATCCTTTTGCCCCTCATCCTAAATACTTGCTAGACGCGACCTGCTTCGGTCGCAAACCTAGGAGTATCA
>NZ_JAHKQZ010000035.1:0-28049 GCF_019345585.1 Shewanella sp. NKUCC05_KAH | reverse complement strand
ACGGGCGAGTGCTTCTGAGAGTTGCATAAAAAAATCCGATGACATGAGGTCATCGGATTTTGATCTTTTCAGCGAGATCGTCAAGCGATCTGTCTTAACTGATCGGCATTAAACTTACGGTGGTTTTTATTTTGTCACTATTTCAAGTCAAGCTCGATTTATAAAGCGCCGATGGCATCTTTACAAAGTTGAGTGATACGATCCCAATCGCCGTGTTCCATTGCATCCGTTGGCGCAATCCAGCTACCACCAATACAATCGACGTTTTTCAGCGCTAAATAATCTTTATAGCTGCTTGGCGTAATGCCACCTGTTGGGCAGAAGCGAATATCCGCTAGCGGACCCGAGAAGGCTTTAAGGGCATCGACACCACCCGAGGCTTCGGCTGGGAAGAATTTAAAGTGGGTGTAACCGAGCGCCATCCCCGTCATCACTTCTGAAATGCTCGCAACCCCTGGAATTAAAGGGATTGGACCATGCATACCCGCTTTGAGCAGTTCAACCGTTGCACCTGGGGTAATAATAAACTGCGCGCCAGCGGCAATCGCAAGATCAAGCTGAGCTTCGTTTAGGATAGTCCCTGCGCCCACTAAGGCCTCAGGCACTTCTTTGGCGATTTTAGTGATAGCTTCGAGTGCACAAGGCGTACGCAAAGTCACTTCTAACACGCTAATGCCGCCGGCAACCAGTGCTCGCGCTAATGGCACCGCATGTTCAATCTTGTTAATCACCATAACAGGAACAATAGGGCTGCGTTTAAAAATATCTTGTGGCTGTAGTGACCAGTTATTCTCAAGCATTGCGTCATTCTTCCTTTGTATTAATAAAGTTCATCGATGGCATTAGTACAACGCGCACCAGTTTCTGGACTACTTAGATTTGAACGTAGCGCACTAAATAACTCGCGGCCCATGCCATAGCGTGAGCGATGTAAATCCACTATTCCCGCGGCTCTGGTGGCAAGTTCAGCTTCAGATACAAGCAGGCTCAGTTCGCCTGTTAACGCATCGACACGGATCAAGTCGCCATCTTGGACTTTGGCAATTAAACCGCCATCTAAGGCTTCAGGCGTTAAGTGAATCGCCGCAGGGACTTTGCCCGACGCGCCAGACATACGACCGTCAGTCAGCAGCGCGACTTTAAAACCTTTGTCCTGAAGCGTGCCTAACAATGGCGTTAATTTATGCAGCTCTGGCATACCGTTGGCTTTCGGGCCTTGACCTTTAACCACCACAACACAATCTCTATCCAGAGCACTGGCTTGGAACAAGGCATCGAGTTTGTTTTGATCGTCAATCACCACTGCGGGCGCTTCAACGACACGATGTTGTTCTTGTACTGCTGACACTTTGATCACAGCGCGGCCTAAGTTACCTTTGAGTAATTTTAAGCCACCGTTGCCTTGGAAAGGTGATGCGACTGATGTTAACACTTCAGTATCTAAGCTAGTCGTTGGACCATCGACCCAGCGCAGTTCACCGTCGAGCAACCTTGGCTCTTGGGTATAACGGCGTAAACCAAAGCCCGCAACGGTATTCACATCTTCATGCAATAGACCCGCATCGAGCAATTCTTTGATTAAGTACGCCATGCCACCGGCTGCATGGAAATGATTAATATCGGCATGACCGTTTGGATACACGCGCGCCACTAATGGGACAGCATCGGATAATTCTGAAAAATCATCCCAGTTCACAATAATACCGGCAGCACGAGCCGCGGCGACAATGTGCATCGTCAAGTTAGTAGAACCGCCAGTAGCCAAAAGTGCCACAATGCCGTTAACCACAGATTTTTCGCTGACCACTTCACCGATTGGGGTATATTGAGTCCCCATTTCAGTTAAACGGCACACTTGCTTAGCCGCCATCTTATTTAACGCTTCGCGCAGTGGATCATCAGGATTCACAAAAGATGATCCCGGTAACTGCAGACCCATCACTTCAAGCATTAACTGATTCGAGTTTGCCGTGCCGTAGAAAGTACAGGTTCCTGCACTGTGGTAAGACTGAGCTTCAGCTTCTAATAGCTGTGCACGGTCTACTTTACCTTGGGCAAATTGTTGACGGATACGGGCTTTTTCTTTGTTCGGGATACCTGATTTCATCGGCCCTGCCGGCACGAATAACATAGGTAAGTGACCAAAACTTAAGGCGCCGATAAGTAAACCTGGAACGATTTTATCGCAAATGCCGAGCAGTAAAGCGCCATCGAACATGTTGTGAGACAAGCCCACAGCCGTTGCCATCGCAATCACTTCACGACTCAGTAAGCTCAATTCCATACCAGGTTGACCTTGAGTCACACCATCACACATGGCCGGAACACCGCCCGCCACTTGTGCAACACTGCCGACTTCCTGACAGGCTTTTTTAAGCAATTCAGGATAGCTTTCATAGGGTTGGTGCGCAGATAACATATCGTTAAATGCCGTCACTATGCCGATGTTCGCCTTATTCAATTGACGCAATGCATTTTTGTCGTCTGGATTACAGGCGGCAAAACCATGGGCTAAGTTGCCACAACTCAATGAGCTACGGTGTACACCATGGTTACGGGCATCATTCAATGCGGCGAGATAACCTTCACGTGACGCTTTGCTACGGGCAATAATTCTGTCGGTAACAGCTTGAACTACTGAGTGTATTTCTACTGAGTGCATAGTGACTCCTTAAGCGCTCCAGAACACATCAACGGGCGTTTTACGCTGCGCTAATACGGCTCTGATAGGCATAGCATGGACATCATCACTTTCTAACGCTTGACGATATACGGATAATTTCTGTTCCCCGACCAAGTGCAGGTAGATTTGTCTGCTGTTCAAAATCGCACTCTTAGAGAGCGTAATTCTACCATGGGGCGCTGTGGTGGGGTTCGTCGCCACACACAAGGCTTGGGTTGTGAGCGCATTTTCAAGCTCAGCACTGCAGGGAAACCAAGAGCAGGTATGACCATCGTTACCCATGCCTAACACCACCACATCAAAAGGACGTGGGAAGTTAGACAAGGACTCGGCGGCCATATCGGCGCCGGCTTCTGCGGTCGAAAACATGTTTTTTAAACCGCGGAATTTGGCATTCGCCGCACGGTTTTGTAATAAATGTTCACGCACGAGACGCTCATTAGAAGCATCAGCGTCGGCTTCAACCCAGCGCTCATCGGCAAGCGTGATATAAACATCACTCCAATCGATGGATTTCATGCTCAATAGTTGAAATAACTTAAGCGGCGTCGAACCACCGGAAACCACTAAGCTCGCTTTTCCGCGGGCATCGACGGCTTCCTGCAACTGGCTCGCAATCTTGCTGGCCAATTGCTGTTCTAACGCACTTGGCGTATCGAAAGATTTGAATACGGTTTCTTTAATCATCAAAGTCTCCTACTCGTCCCACGAACGGCCATCTTTGGTAATCAAAGCAACTGACGCAACTGGACCCCAAGTACCCGCAGGATAAGGTTTTGGTTTTTCGTTGCTTTGTTCCCACGATTGGATAATGCCATCCACCCAAGTCCATGCCTGCTCTACTTCGTCGCGGCGCACGAACAGCGCTTGATTACCGAGCATAGCTTCGAGTAATAGACGCTCATAGGCATCGGCGATACGTTCATTTTTAAAGGTATCGGAGAAGCTCAAATCGAGTTTAGTGGTTTGTAGACGTTGTTTTTGCTCCAAACCTGGCACTTTGTTCATCATCTGGATTTCAACCCCTTCATGGGGCTGCAAACGGATTGTCAGCTTGTTCGGTGGCAGATTACGGTAGCTTGAGCGATACAAGTTATGCGGTGGGTTTTTGAAATACACTACAATTTCAGAGCTCTTAAACGGCATACGTTTACCGCTACGTAAATAGAAAGGCACGCCCGCCCAACGCCAGTTGTCGATATCCACACGAATAGCCACGAAGGTTTCTGTGTGTGATTGAAGGTTGGCGCCTTCTTCTTCTAAATAACCCGGGACTGGGCTGCCCTTTAAGAAGCCTGCGCTGTACTGACCGCGTACGGTATTTTCATACACATTGTCTGAATTAATCGGACGCAGTGATTTAAGCACTTTAACTTTTTCATCACGGATGCTGTCAGCATCTAAGTTAACGGGTGGGTCCATGGCAACGAGCGTTAACACTTGCAGCAAATGGTTTTGGATCATGTCACGCATCTGACCCGCTTTGTCGAAGTAACCCCAACGGCCTTCGATGCCCACTTCTTCTGCGACTGTGATCTGGACGTGGTCAATCGTACGGTTGTCCCACTTAGAGGCAAATAAAGAGTTAGCAAAACGCAGTGCAATCAAGTTCTGTACGGTTTCTTTACCTAAGTAATGGTCGATACGGTAAACCTGACGTTCTTTGAAGTAAGCGGAAACTTGGTCATTGATAACGCGAGAAGAGTCTAAATCTGAGCCGATGGGCTTTTCGAGCACCACGCGTGAATCTGGGTGGATAAGATCTTGTTCATGCAAACAACGGCAAATGTCGCCGAATATTGCAGGTGGCGTAGCAAAGTAACTGACCATAACGCGCTCTTCTGGTTTGAGCAGATCATGGAAGGCACTGTAGCCCGCTGAATCGGTAAAGTTAGTGCCTATATAGTGGCAGCGGGACAGGAAACGTTGGAGAGTCTCTTCGCACAAAGGCTCTTTCACGAAGGTGTTTAATGCAAGCGTGACTAATTCGATAAACTCATCTTGAGTAAACTCGTCTTTCGCGACACCGATCACTTTCGTATCTTTATCGAGAAGTTCAGCTTTATCTAGCTGGTATAAAGAAGGTAACAACTTGCGTCGTGCCAAATCGCCTTTTGTACCAAAGAGTACGAAGTCACAAGCTTTGGCGCCTGATGTTGTTTTGCCCATTGCGTTACGATCTCCTTTGTATGTCGTGTCCCTTCATGTCGATGAAGAAATCCACACTTTTGTTGTAATATAACAACAGAATTTGTTAAATGCATCTATTTTTATAAATATTAACATTCTTGCTAACTAGTCACTTGCTGCATAAATCTGATATGCTTTTTGTGCTTAAATTACTGAAGGTAGTAAAGTCTTATTTCAAAATTGTACTGAAAAGTTACTACATAGAGTCTATTAGTGGGCCGCCAGTCTTGATCTGCTCCCACGAAATAAAAATAAATAAAATTACATTCTCAATTTAGCGGACATACGCGTATGAATACCCTAGAAAAGGTTCAAAAAAGCCTCACCCATTTTAGTAAATCAGAACGCAAAGTTGCAGAGGTGATCTTAGCATCACCACAGACAGCTATACATTCTAGCATCGCCACACTGGCTAAGATGGCAGATGTCAGTGAACCTACTGTGAATCGTTTCTGCCGCCGCTTAGATACTAAAGGTTTCCCTGATTTTAAGTTACATCTAGCGCAAAGTCTTGCGAACGGTACACCTTATGTGAGCCGCCACGTTGAAGAAGATGATTCGACTGAGTCTTATACGACAAAAATATTCGAATCTTCAATGGCTTCGCTCGATACCGCACGTCAAAGCCTAGACATTTCAGCCATTAATAAAGCCGTTGATATTCTCACTCAAGCTAAGACTATTTCCTTTTTTGGCCTAGGCGCATCCGCTTCAGTTGCCCATGACGCGCAAAATAAATTCTTCCGCTTTAATGTGCCTGTCATCTGTTTTGACGATGTTCTAATGCAACGCATGAGCTGTATTAACAGTAATGAGGGCGATGTGGTGGTATTGATTTCCCACACTGGCCGTACAAAGTCATTGATTGAAATCGCGCGTTTAGCGAGAGAAAATGGTGCAGCTGTGATTGGTATTACTGCCCGCAACTCGCCTTTGTCAATGGAATGTACACTGCCCGTGACAATGGAAGTGCCAGAAGATACTGACATGTATTTACCTATGGCCTCGCGTTTAGCCCAATTAGTCACTATAGATGTATTGGCAACAGGTTTTACTTTACGTAGAGGCCCACGTTTCCGCGATAATTTGAAACGAGTGAAAGAAGTGTTAAAAGAGTCTCGCATCAATAAAGATCCGATACTGTAACTCACTTCCTTTTCTAAAAATGGCTAGTGTTGATCCTTAACCTAGCCATTTATCGTGCAAATATCAGCGATACCTCACAATTTTCATACATAACTTTAGATCAATTTGATTGTAACTTTACTACAAAATTTGGAATTGCATGGTAATATAGTCCCAAGATTTTTTTTAACTTTAACGGAGTATCCTTATGTTCCGCAGAACCAAAATCGTCACCACTCTAGGTCCCGCTACCGATCGTGATGATAATCTACGCCGCATCATCGCGGCAGGTGCAAACGTTGTACGTCTTAATTTCTCCCACGGTTCCCCCGAAGATCATCTAAAACGAGCAACTCAAGCGCGCGAAATCGCTAAAGAGTTAGGCGTTCATGTGGCCATTCTTGGTGACTTACAAGGCCCTAAAATCCGCGTTTCTACTTTCAAAGACAATAAGAAAGTACAACTCGTATTAGGTCAAGCCTATGTACTTGATGCCGAGTTAGCCAAAGGTGAAGGCGACGAGACCCAAGTGGGTATCGATTACAAGCAATTGCCAGACGATGTGACTGTTGGTGATATCCTGATGTTAGATGATGGCCGTGTTCAATTACGCGTTGAGCGTGTTGAAGGCCGTAAAGTGCATACCACAGTGACTGTGGCAGGCCCTTTATCTAACAACAAAGGTATTAACAAACAAGGCGGCGGACTTTCTGCTGCTGCGCTGACCGAAAAAGACAAGGCTGACATTCTCACTGCAGCAATGATCCAAGTGGATTATTTAGCCGTGTCTTTCCCGCGCAGTGGTGCTGACTTGGACTATGCTCGCGATCTTGCCCGTCAAGCAGGTTGTAATGCGTTGATCGTTGCTAAAGTTGAACGTGCTGAAGCGGTTGCGACCGATGCCGCTATGGATGATGTGATCTTAGCGTCTGACGTTGTTATGGTTGCCCGTGGTGACTTAGGTGTTGAAATTGGTGATGCTGCACTCGTTGCAGTACAAAAGAAGTTAATCGCCCGTTCACGCCAACTGAATAAAGTCGTCATCACTGCCACTCAGATGATGGAATCGATGATTTCAAGCCCAATGCCAACCCGCGCCGAAGTGATGGACGTGGCGAACGCTGTGCTTGATGGTACCGATGCTGTGATGTTATCTGCTGAAACTGCTGCCGGTGACTTCCCAGAAGAAACCGTTAAGGCAATGGCAAACGTGTGTGTTGGCGCTGAATCTCACCCAAGTGTGATTGTGTCTAAGCATAGATTAGATGTGCGTTTCACTTCAGTTGAAGAGACCATTGCGCTATCAACTATGTATGCAGCAAACCACCTAGAAGGCGTTAAGGCGATTATCGCTCTGACTGAATCGGGTGCAACACCACAGTTAATGTCTCGTATCAGTTCTTCACTGCCAATCTTAGGTTTATCACGTCACGCAACAACCTTAGCCAAAATGGCCTTGTACCGCGGCGTGTTGCCAATCTACTTCGATTCAACGATCCACCCAGCCGATGAGCTAGCACAAAAAGCGTTAGAAGCATTAACAGCGGCTGGTTATTTGAATAGCGGTGATATGGTATTAATGACCAAAGGCGATGCAATGGAAACCATCGGCGGCACTAACACCTGTAAAGTGTTGATCGTAGCTTAGGTTGCTTAAGCTTCTTCTAACAACTCAAGCGCGTTAGAAAAAAGCCAATAAAAAACCACCTCATGAAGGTGGTTTTTTTATATTGACTATTTTCTGTAAGTGCAGATTTCTGTTGATGAAGATTTGTTGGTCTCTCATTTCAGAGGGAAATCCAAACGGCCTAAGCGGCTTAGCTATCGAACTTAACACCGCTTAGACCAAACTGCACTAACATTAAACGCTAACATCAAACACTAACAGTCACTATAACGCTTCGAAATCATTCACATTAATTGCCGCTAAGCGCAGCTTATCAGCATGCTGTAACTTTTGTTCTTCGTCGGCAGTGATAACGCCAGTCTCGAGTGCTTTTGCAAACAAGACTAGATTCGGCACTTTTGCTGGCAACTCACCGGCACGCTGCGCTTTCTTCAGTTTTTTATAGATATCTTTACAGGCATATTGCGCGATAAATGCTTGCTCAACTTCAGCAATACCGCCCTTATCCCCTTCAAATTCAGGACATAAGAAAGTAATACGTTCGCGAGCAGGGCCAGGCTTCAACATGCCGCTAACTAAATCGGTCGCCATTTTGTCGCTCGGTGCAGTGAAGTGATTACCCAGCGGGAAAATTAAGCCGCGCAGTAACCAGGCCACAGGACGGCTCGGGAAGTTACGAATCGTGTCTTCCAACGCTTTAGCCGCCAAGTGCAAACGATTGGCCATTACATAACGTACCGCAGGCAAATCGTCCTGTTGACGGCCATTATCTTCAAATAACTTCAAGGTCGCTGAGCCTAAATACAACTGGCTGAGCACATCACCCATACGTGCCGACAGCATTTCTTTGCGTTTTAAATCGCCGCCCATGATCAGCATAGATAAATCTGTCATTAAGGCTAATGCAGACGAAATACGCGACATATCTTTATAGTACTGCTTAGTTTCACCGCTCACTGGCGCACTGCCAAAACGGCTACCGCTTAACGCGCTAAACAAAGCACTGAAAGCATTACGCGTGGCATAACCCATGTGACCCATTAATAACGCATCAAAACGCTCTAAGGCTTCATGTTGGTTTTCCATCGCTGCGGCTTCCATTTCGGCAAGCACGTATGGATGGCAGCGAGTCGCACCTTGACCAAAAATCATCAATGAGCGGGTTAGAATATTCGCGCCTTCCACAGTGATCGAAATTGGATTCGACATATAAGGGTGGCCTAAATAGTTTTTAGGTCCTAATTGAATGCCCTTACCCGATTGAATATCCATGGCATCGTTCATCACAGAACGGCCTAATTCAGTCATGTGGTACTTAGCTATCGCGGTCACGACAGAAGGTTTGACTTTAAGATCGATACCCGTGGTTGTTAAACGGCGTGCGGCTTCTAACTGATAAGTGTTGGCAATAATACGCGCCAGCGCTTCTTGCACCCCTTCAAACTGACCAATTGCCATTCCAAACTGGTGACGCACATAGCTGTAAGCCGTTGTCGTCTTCGTCGCCATGTGACCAGAAGCCGTTGCCAATGCTGGCAATGAAATACCGCGGCCCGCTGACAAACACTCAACCAGCATACGCCAGCCTTTACCAGCAAACTCAGGGCCACCGATAATCCAATCGAGCGGAATAAACACTTCTTTACCTTGAGTAGTACCGTTCATAAACGCCATTCCCAGCGGATTATGACGACGACCAATAACCACACCAGGATGATCCGTTGGGATCAACGCACAGGTAATGCCTAAGTTTTTCTTATCGCCAAGCAGACCTTCAGGATCGCGCATTTGGAACGCTAAACCCAGAACTGTTGCTACAGGAGCCAGCGTGATATAACGCTTATCCCATGTAAGTTTAAGCCCAAGCATTTCTTCGCCGTTGAAAATATCACGACACACAATACCTACATCGGGGATAGCGCCGGCATCACTGCCCGCTTCTGGACCAGTTAATGCAAAACAAGGAATTTCATCGCCTTTAGCTAAAGCAGGTAACCAGCGTTCTTTCTGCTCGCTCGTACCATAGTGGGTCAGCAACTCACCAGGGCCTAAAGAGTTCGGCACCATCACAGTAACAGCAGCGCTTACGCTACGGCTGGCTAATTTGCTGACAATGGTAGAGTTTGCATAGGCAGAGAAAGCTTTACCACCAAATTTCTTCGGAATGATCAGTGCGAAGAAACCTTCTTTCTTAAAGTATTCCCACAGCTCTGGCGGTAAATCCTTGCGGTTATGCACTATGTCGAAATCATCGATCATCGTCAGTGCTGTCATTACTTGATTATCAATAAAGTCTTTTTCTTCAGCTGTCAGCGTCGGCTTACCGTAGCTGTGCAAGGTATTCCAGTTAGGATTTCCGCGGAATAACTCCCCTTCCCACCAGACATCACCGGCTTCCATCGCTTCGCGCTCGGTATCTGAAAGTGGCGGCAAGACCTTCTTGAAAAAACTAAAAACTGGGCGGGTAATAAACTGCATCCGGATATTTTTCACCGCAAACAACACGACAATGGCTATCAGGGCAAGAATTATAATCGTCAACATTATCAAGACCTTTTAATTAAGAAGAAACGGGGACTGATACACCAGCCGCCATGTAGGGGATCACTTTACGGATCACGGCTTCGATGTCGTTATGCTCACCAAACTCAGCAGCAGCAATGTCATTTAGGGCATCAGCGGACGCCATAGTGAACACGATAGTGCCTAAGGTAAAGTGTAAGCGCCAAAACATTTCAGCGGGTGGAATATGTGGTGCACTGGCCGAAACGGCTTTAACAAAAGCATCGAGATGCTGGCCGTAATGGGTAGTAATAAACCAACGTAAATGCCCTTGGCTTTCGATATAGCCACGGCCTAAAAGCTGCAGGAAGATCGTGGTACCTTCGGTACGTAGCGCGTTTAAATCCAATAAAGGATCGACCAAAGAAGACAGGATCTCTTCGAGTGTAGCTTGTGCTGGAGCGGCATTTAAACGGTGAATTTGGCTTGAAGCAGCAGGCATAAATACGTCTAAATAGCGGGCTAACACTGCACGGATCAGCTCTTTTTTAGAACCAAAGTGATAATTGACCGATGCTAAATTCACCTCAGCTTTGCTGGTAATGAGTCGCAAGGAAGTCTCAGAAAAGCCCCGTTCGGCGAACAGTTTTTCTGCGGCATCAAGTATTCTAGTTTTTGTATCGGATCGACTTGCCATTCCGTGACCTTGAATTAATTTAAAACACTCGTTTAAATTAAACATTGGCACCACGGATGTCAAACTAAAATTGGACAAATTCACCGCTTTCTAGTCTGTGATACAAGCGGTATGTCGTACATGTCCGAATAAGTGTTAAAAACAAGTCAATTAACCCTTGTGCAATAACCCTGTGGTTTAGGTAAACTGTGTAACACAAAAACAACAAGGACAACTAGACATGGTTATTTCATTGAATCGTCGCAGTAAAATCGCCCTCACAGTGACACTCGCGCTGGGATTAACGGCCTGTAATGATGTACAAAGTAAAATAGACAAGACAGATACAGCAGAAGCAGCTGTCATCAATACCGCCCCAGATAAAGTACAAGCCATTGCTTTTATTAACGATGCTGAAGCCAAGATGGCCGAATTATCGATTGAATCTAATCGCGCCGAGTGGATTTACAGCAACTTTATTACTGATGATACCGCGGCCCTGTCTGCCGCAGTCGGCGAAAAGGTCAGTGCAGCGTCGGTAAAATTTGCAACCGAGGCGGCTAAGTACGCCAATGTAGAACTCGATCCTATTAATGCCCGCAAGCTCAATATACTGCGCAGTGCGTTAGTGTTACCCGCGCCGCTCGATCCTGCGAAAAATGCCGAGCTGGCGCAAATTAGTTCAGAATTAAATGGCTTATACGGCAAAGGAAAGTACTGTTTTGCCGACGGTAAGTGTATGACCCAGCCTGAGCTATCGAGCTTGATGGCCGAATCACGGGATCCCGCAATCTTGCTAGAAGCGTGGAAAGGCTGGCGTGAAATCGCCAAACCTATGCGTCCCTTGTTTCAACGTGAAGTGGAACTGGCCAATGAAGGCGCGAAGGATCTCGGTTATGCCAACCTGTCTGAGCTATGGCGCAGTCAATATGATATGAAACCCGATGATTTTTCACAGGAACTCGATCGTCTTTGGGGCCAAGTAAAACCCCTTTATGAATCTTTGCACTGTTATGTGCGCGGTGAACTCAATAAAGAATACGGCGATAGCGTCGCACCGACCACTGGCCCCATCCCTGCACACTTACTTGGCAACATGTGGGCCCAGCAATGGGGCAATGTGTATGATCTCGTCGCCCCTGACAATGCCGATCCGGGTTACGATGTCACTGAGTTACTGGCAAAGAAAGGCTATGACGAGCATAAAATGGTGAAACAAGCCGAAGGCTTCTTCACATCATTAGGGTTCGCACCATTGCCAGAAAGTTTTTGGGCACGTTCTTTATTCGTTCAGCCAAAGGACCGTGATGTGGTTTGTCACGCTTCGGCGTGGGATCTCGATAATCTCGACGATATCCGCATTAAAATGTGTATCCAAAAAACTGCCGAAGATTTTAGCGTTATCCACCACGAACTTGGGCATAACTTCTATCAACGCGCTTATAAGCAACAACCATTCCTGTTTAAAAACAGCGCTAACGACGGTTTCCATGAAGCCATTGGTGACACGATTGCCCTATCTATTACGCCAAGCTATTTAAAGCAGATCGGCTTATTAGAAGAAGTACCTGATGCATCTAAGGATATCGGCCTCTTACTAAAACAAGCCTTAGACAAAATTGCTTTCTTGCCCTTTGGCCTGATGATAGATCAGTGGCGCTGGAAAGTGTTTAGCGGCGAAATCACGCCTGCCCAATATAACCAAGCTTGGTGGGATCTGAGGGAAAAATACCAAGGCGTAAAAGCACCGACTGAACGTAGTGAAGCAGATTTTGATCCGGGTGCTAAATACCATGTACCAGGCAATGTACCCTACACCCGTTACTTCCTAGCGCATATTTTGCAATTCCAATTCCATCAAGCGCTGTGTGAAACTGCAGGCGATAAAGGTCCGGTACACAGATGCAGTATTTATGGCAATCAAGCCGCGGGAGAGAAACTCAATAAGATGCTCGAGTTAGGCTTAAGTAAACCTTGGCCAGAAGCATTGAAAGAAGTCACAGGCAAAGAAACGATGGACGCAAAAGCGGTGCTCGATTACTTCGCCCCACTTAAAACATGGTTAGATGAGCAAAATACCACCGCAAACCGCCAGTGTGGTTGGTAAGGGGTCATTAAATTATCACCCAATAACATAAAACAAAATGCCCAATAAAATTGGGCATTTTTATTCAATCCTTATCTGTTTAATCTAACGCCATCCCATTCCTTTGCGATTGGCTTCACGGTTTTCAAGCTTGAGCTGTTCAGACTTAGTTAACATCACATAAAGTGCCCCAGCACCGCCCTGCTCGGTTTTCGCCGAATGATAGGCAAGCACCATGTCGAGTTGTGATAACCAATAGCACACAGCGGATTTGAGCAATCCTGCAAAGGGTTGACTCTGATAGCCTTTACCGTGGATCAACATGACACAGCGTTCACCATGTGCCTGCGCTGCCAGTAAATAGTTAAGGACGGCATCACGAGCTTGGTTTAACCGATAAGCATGCACATCAAGCTCCATCTTGATGCTGTATTGCCCCATTCGGAGTCGTTTAAAAACGCCGCCTTGTACCCCCTCACGCTTAAAGCTCACAATGTCATCTGGCGCTTGCTGTGGAAATACTTTTAAATCCAGTGGCATACACGCTAGGAAGGCTTCCCGTTGTAAAGCATCGCGTCTGTGTATTTGCTCAGCCGTCAACGCTTTCGGTGCTAAATTTACCACTGGCATATCGCCTTTTAGTGGCACGACTCCAGCCATTTCCTCAAAAAACAGTGCTGATTCATCATCCAGCATGGCAAGCTCCTTTACTTCACACTCTTGTATAGAAACACACTTTGTAAACATTCAAGGCTTTAGTTCAGCGGGCGCCTCCATTATAGTGACGCCATGATTGCCAGATTAGAATAAAGTAATGAAATTTTTGCCGCTAGTCCTGATGTGCTTATTGTCACTGCCAAGCTTAGCCAATCCAGCTAAAACTCATACAAAATCCACTGATGATCAATTGATCAACGCTAATTACCCTTTGTTTATTAGCGCTTTTAATCAATTGTCCCCTGAGGTGACCCGTGAGATTTACGCTGATGACGCTAGCTACTTATCTGAGAGTCAAAGTAAAGAAATTTACTATGGACGAGACAATATTGTCGCCATTTACAAGAAGTTTTTCGATAAAATCCGTGCCAAAAAAGCCACTATCGACGTGGATTTTCGCATTACTAAACGCAAAATTATCGGTAATGGTGCCATAGATACAGGCTATTATTTGGTTCGATTTTACCCGGCACAAGAAACCGGAGAACCTGTGAGTGAATTTGCTGGCAAATTTGCTATTGGTACAGAAAAAGTCTCATCCACCCAATGGAAAGTGAGCTTAGATACCAATAACCGCGCAGAACCTAGCTATTATCTGAATGCGAAACCGGTACCTAACTTATATTATGGTCGCCAATTTCCGCCTTTACCTGCGGGTAAAAAATTACCCTAATGTTAATGCCGATTACGTTTAAATGGACTATCTCACATCTAACGCATTTAGATAGAAATCGAATAAATTTAAACAAATACAATTAAATTAAAGATTTAGCTAACATGACTATAACTACACAAGCCTGCCCCTGTAGCAGTGGGATAAGCTATCAAGATTGCTGTGGTCCACTGCATACGCATGTAGACACTGGGCAAGTGATTGCCCGCACACCTGAACAGCTTATGCGCTCACGCTACTGCGCATTTGTATTGAAAAATTTTGATTACATTTTAAAAACACATCATCCAGACTATCTAAATGGCCTTACTCTCACGAGCCTCAATGCTGGTCCTCATCCACATTGGTTAGGATTAGATGTACAGAGCAGTACTGAAACACCAAGCCACAATGCTCAAGCGGCGATAGCTGAACAACGACATGGCACAGTTACCTTTAAAGCTTGGTATAAGCTCGATGGTGAAATTGATGCTATCTATGAGCGATCCGAATTCATCTACCAAGCAAGTCGCTGGTATTACAGCCAAGGCCAGCAAATGACGGCTAAATTACCCGGTAGAAATGATCTCTGTATTTGCCATAGTGGCAAAAAATTCAAACAATGCTGCTTAAAATCTCGATAGGTATACAGTGCTGAACTGCACTGGAAAATTACGATGAAGGTTTATAGTGCTAATTGAACAAGCACAGAGATGAATAATAAAGGCAACCTAGATTACAAACCTAGGTTGCCTTTATTTTATCGTGAGCAGCACATTTGAAATAATTGTGACTTAGTGGGTTATGTGTAACTTTAGTGAGTTATGACCGAAGCGCTTTTAGCCGACAAGATAAATTGTGCAAACTCAGGCTCCCGTAATGCAGGACTATAGAGATAACCCTGTGCCTGATGGCAAAAACTTTTCGCTAAAAATGCTTCTTGCTCAAGGGTTTCAACCCCTTCTGCCGTCAAAGATATATTTAATGCATTCGCCATGGCGATAATGGCTGACACAATTTCGCGACTTTCACGGCTGACGGTAAGATCTGAAATAAACGAACGATCAATCTTAAGTTTACTGATCGGAAACTGCTTCAAATAACGCATAGAGCAGTAACCCGTCCCAAAATCGTCAATCGCGAGCCCTACGCCTAATTCCGCTAATTCTTGGCATAACAAGGTCGCGTGGCGAATATCACCCATCAATTCAGTCTCTGTGATCTCTAAGATTAACGTCTTAGGTTTCAAGCGATAACGTGTCAACAACTGCCACACTTGCTCGAATAAATTACCACTGAAGAACTGGCGGGCCGACACATTCACATGCATTGTCATATCTGCATTATGATGCTGCCATAGGTTCAACTGTCGACAAGCAGCCTCTAAAACCCAGCTGCCGATAGAATTAATCATCCCCGACTGCTCAGCAATATCAATAAAGGAAGCTGGAAATAACACGCCTCTTTTAGGGTGATGCCAACGGATTAAGGCTTCGGCGCCAATATAGGTATTCTGCTCAAGATCCCTCAGAGGCTGATAATAAAGCTCAAACTGACGACCACGGATCGCACTGTGTAAATCACGTTCTATCTGCGCATCCTCTTTAAATGCACTCAATAACGTGCTGTTAAATACTTGGATTGCAGTGCCTTTTTTCTTTTTAGCATACTGCACTGCAATATCGGCACAGGTTAATGGGGCAAACAAACTCGCCACAGAGGCAATATCAACCACAGCTAAAGCAGGCTTTGGTTCGACTTGCTCGCGGCCGATTAAAATAGGCATAGCAAGATGTTGATACAGGCGAGTACTAAAATAATCGAGATCGTAAACCGCATTATCATCGGTCAATAGCACTGCAAATTCATCGCTGCCGACGCGGGCAATTTCGGTGGCCTTATTAATCTCAGAAAAATGTTTCAAACGGCGGGCAATTTCTATCAACAAGCTATCGCCATTTTCATGACCATAGGTATCGTTAAAACGCTTAAATCCCACTAAATCAACTAATAACAACAGTCCCTTCGTGGTACGTTCAAGGACTCGATTAAAATGAGTACGGTTATGTAGTCCCGTTAATCCACAACGCCAAGCAAGCCGTTCAAGCTCTGACTTATAGTTATGCTCGTCGGTATTTTCTTCACACGAGACCAAGGCATAATGATTACCGCGATCGGTAATGAACTGACTCAGCACGTATGTCAGCCAATAACGACTGCCATCGGCACGACTAAACTGCACTTCGCCTTTGGCAATTTCGCCCCTAAAGATTTGCGCTAGGGTTTGCTCGGCTAATTGGGCATGCTGCTTGAAAAAAGCCAACTCACGAATATTCGCGCCGATAATCTGCTCACGGGGCATGCCGGTGATTTCACTGTGCGCCTGATTCACATACTCGACTTTTTCAGTATGCAGATTAATTAACATACTGATTTGTCGAGATTGTTCAGTGGCACAGCGAAATAAACTCAAGCTTTCTTCTTTATCGTAGCTGTGTTTTGTCGCTAAGGTCAGGGCTAATTGGTCGGCCATCTGGCACGCGAGGTGAATTTCACTGTCATGCCAGTGGGGAGTCAATTGTGCCCGCTCAATGCAGAGCACACCTTCAAGATGACCATTGATGCGAATGGCGATGTCAAGACTCGAGTTGATTTGCCGCGGGATAAAATAGCACTCAGCCAATTCACTTAAACGTGGATCGGTCAGGGCATTGCCTGCATCGATATGGCGCAAAGTTTTGAGCTCGTGTACATACCGGGGGCAATCTTGTAATAACTTAGGTCTATGAATGTCTTGCAACATCATAGAACCAAATTGTGCGACGAGTGATTGGGTTTGTTGATCAGATGAAAAAGTCCACACTGATACCAAAGAAACCGCTAAATTCTGGCACAACAACTCTGTGGTTAACTCTGCCGTCTTTGTGAAATCGCCCTGCTGTTTTGCAGTTGACTGTACCAAAGACTCCAATAAATGCTGATGCTGACGTCGCTTCACGCTGGTTCCCTACAAAACTTCGTGTTGGGCTAAAGGTCTTTGCTGTTAGCAAACTTACCTCAAAATGTGGAATTAAGCTGATTGAATTATTCTTATTTGGAGGCAGATTACACTAACTGTTGTAAGCACAGCAACATGTGGCACAATTTATTACAATTTGGTTAACAATAGCAGCATTTTTAGGCAATTAGCGCGATTTCCGGATATCCATAACCGACTAAAAACTAAAGTGCTGCTTTAAAAATTACAGGCCGTTTTCCAATTGAAAAATCATTTTTTCCGCGCTGACATTGAAGGTCAGCAGTAAGTCGACGCCTTCAGTCTTAGTTACAAATTCAGTTTGCACTTCAGCAAATCGAGTTTGAGCGCGTGTTGCCATGCTTTCGGCATCCGCTTGAGCGCTATCGCCAACAAAATTTAACGTCAATAACGTATCGTGTTCATCAATAACGGCGCCGATATCGACAAAGCTGCCGCAATCGGTGCAAGTGTCATTCACTGTCGGGCTCTGTGCTTCTATTATGCCTTTCATCTGTATTCCTTAATGTATAGAGCGACTGATTAACGGCATCACTAAAATATGCTCGTTAAATTTTTAACGCGGTAAATTTTAACTCGATAGGTTAATACGAATTATAGGTAATTAAGCTTCAAGATAACTGGCTTTAGCTCACGCTTATTTATCGAAATGGATCAGATTGACCTGATGGGTATTGAAGATAACTTGCGGGAAGACTGCCTTAGGCTGAGGCGAGCAAAGGCACAAGATTACGTTGGATTGCCAATTGATCAGCAAAGTGCATGATCTCGACTTTGGGTGCGGTTAATTGGCCCCTTTGCCTCATCTGAGTGACATGGTCACAGTTACTTAACGCTTCTGCCATTGCGACTGACTCGCCGCCACGGATGACTAAGGCTTCCGGTCGCAATGCTTGTTGTAATTGAAACGCACGTGGACCTTGATCCATAAAAATACTGCTGTTATCAACCACTGGTTCAGCAGACGATAAATCCGCCATTAAACTTTGCTGCGGTGGTAATTCGAACTGACGCTGTAATTTTTGTGCCATATCGAGTTCATTTTGCCATTGGAATTGTGCCATGTCCCGTGCGTCAACCGACAGTAACGACAGCAACAGGGCGAATTCGCCCCGTCTGTCGTTTTCTATCGCCGCGTTTAAGCGGGTGCCAATTTGGGCTTCGTTGACTAAAGGAACATCAATTTGCATAAAAAAACATCGTCAAAACAATTCGTTGTTAGTTAATCGACCATTTGATACATAACTTTAGGAATATTTTTAAATTGGGTATTTACATGGAAAAGGTTTCTGACTACTATGGCGGCCGCAATTGAGGAGGGGTTCCCGAGTGGCCAAAGGGATCAGACTGTAAATCTGACGGCTCAGCCTTCGAAGGTTCGAATCCTTCTCCCTCCACCATTTGCACTGCAAGTTTTATCGTGTTGTTCGAAAATGATGTAGAGTTTTACAAAAGCGTTAAAGGTATTCGTGGAGGGGTTCCCGAGTGGCCAAAGGGATCAGACTGTAAATCTGACGGCTCAGCCTTCGAAGGTTCGAATCCTTCTCCCTCCACCATCTTTATCTCTAACGCAGAGAATCATTTTCAAAAACTAAACATGGCCAATGTTTAGTTTTGTCTTGATAAACAAGTCCGTTATTGATGATGTTTTGAAAGACAATTTTAAAAGTCAGTTGTAAAGCTAAAAAGAAAGTTTGTGGAGGGGTTCCCGAGTGGCCAAAGGGATCAGACTGTAAATCTGACGGCTCAGCCTTCGAAGGTTCGAATCCTTCTCCCTCCACCATTTCTTTCACTCTCGCATATCCTTCTTGTTCCACTTCCGCATAGTCTTTTCCAACTTAATCTAATTATTTCAGCTTAATCTAATTAAATTCTTAGTATTTCTATGTTAAGTAAACCTCTTGGTTAACGACATTTTTTGATTTCAATTACGTCGTGCTCTACTTTAAGCGAATGACTTCAAGCTCATCCAATAAAACCGCTTTGCCCGTCCCTGTGATATGCTCTGAAAATGATCCCTTTCGATGTGACTACTATGATTTCTAACACGATTCAACCACCAGTGGATTCTCACAGCGCTCACAGACTCTGCCCAACATGGGAAGCCCACGCGATAGGCAAGATTGAAGCGGATTTTCAGCGCAGCGCCGATACCCACTTGATTAAGCTTGAATTACCTATGCTCGATGGCATAGATATTTATCTTAAAGATGAAAGTACCCACCCGACAGGGAGTTTGAAGCATCGCCTCGCCCGCTCACTCTTCCTCTATGCCCTGTGTAACGGCTGGATTAAGCAAGGCACGCCAATTATCGAATCCTCATCGGGCAGTACGGCGATTTCTGAAGCCTACTTTGCCCGCTTACTCGGTTTACCTTTTATTGCCGTAATGCCCAAAAGCACAGCTAAAAAGAAGATTGAGCAGATCACTTTCTATGGCGGCCAATGTCATTTTGTCGATCATTCCAGTGAGATTTACGCAGAATCGGCGCGCCTTGCCGCAGAGCTCGGCGGCCATTATATGGATCAATTCACCTACGCCGAGCGTGCAACCGACTGGCGCGGTAATAACAATATCGCTAACTCGATTTTCAATCAGATGGAGCGCGAGCCACACACGATCCCGCGCTGGATAGTGATGAGCCCAGGCACTGGCGGCACATCGGCGACCATAGGCCGCTACATTCGCTATCAGAGGTTGGCAACACAACTTTGCGTGGTCGACCCGCAAAACTCCGTTTTTTTTGATTTCTATCAGAGCGGCGATGCCAGCTTAACCTGTTGCAATGGCAGTAAGATTGAAGGCATAGGTCGACCGAGAGTCGAGCCATCGTTTATTCCTGGTGTTGTCGATACTATGCTGCAAATTCCCGACGCCGCATCAGTGGCGACGATTCATTGGTTAGAACAATTAATTGGCCGTAAAACCGGCGCATCCACAGGAACCAACCTGTACGGCGCATTGCAACTTGCAGTACAAATGCAAGCGCGTGGAGAGCAAGGCTCAATAGTGACCCTCATTTGTGACTCGGGTGAGCGTTACCTTGATACTTATTACGATACAGATTGGATTACAGCTAACATCGGCGATATTGCGCCCTATCAGCGCCAACTTGCAGCATTTAATCATTTCGGCCAGTTAAGTGAGCTTGATTAAGCAACTGTATTAAGTCGTTAGGTTTAGAATCCACAAAACATCCACCATAAAAAACGCCCCACAATTGTGAGGCATTTTTTATGCTTTGCAGATTAGCATTAATCAATATTCAAATACTTATGGGTCTGGATCGATAAGCGCCAATTACGGGCGATACACACTTTCATCGCCAGTTCTGTCGCTCTAGGCTTTTGACTAATCGGCTGCAGGCAAATCGTTTTCGCTGAAATATCGATGTCTTGCAGTAACTCATCAAGTTCATCGATGTGATTTTCAGTGGCGATAGGATGCTTAATCTCATTGGCGCGGTTCAGCGCCTGTGCTAATACCTGATAGCCCCCTTTCATGTTCACCTTGGGTGATACAGTCACCCAAGTGTCATCGGCACAGTTGATTTCGAAGGTGCCACTGGTTTCGATTTGAGTCGCAAAGCCTTGGCTGTGCAAGGTTTCGGTTAATTCGCGTAAATCGTACATACAAGGCTCACCGCCGGTGATCACGATATGCCGCGCAGTAAAACCTTTAGCGTGAAAGGCAGCGATAAGACTTTGCGCCGTATGATCAGCCCAGCGACCAATGGTGCCGTCTACGGTAATCACTTGCTCTGGCGAGACCCTATTGGCTTCAAGCACATCCCATGTCTGTTTCGTATCGCACCAAGCACATCCCACGGGACAACCTTGTAGGCGGACAAATATGGCGGGTACTCCGGTAAAGACACCTTCACCTTGAATGGTTTCAAATACTTCGTTGACAGGGTAGTTCATACTGACGTTCCACTTTTCTGGGGCGGCATTTATAGTGGATTTTAGCTTGAGCTGCAAGTTTTTGCGCCGAGAAAGCCTATTTCGACCCTATAGTCAGAGTTTGCAAGCCCTAAGGCCTGAGTTACACTAACGCCCTATTTATACCTGTTCTACGGTGAAGTGAAATCCTTTATGTCAACGAGCTTAGTGTCAAAAACAGTGGTGTCCAAAGCAGTGGTGGTATTCAGTGGCGGACAAGACTCAACAACTTGCCTTATTCAAGCCCTAACCCAGTACGATGAAGTACATGGGATCACTTTTGACTACGGTCAACGCCACCGCGAAGAAATTGAAGTCGCCAAATCCTTAGCAAAACGCCTGAAGATCACCAGCCATAAAGTCATGGATGTCACCTTACTCAATGAGTTAGCTATTTCAGCCCTCACCCGTGATGCGATACCGGTTTCACACGAGTTGATGGAAAATGGCTTACCCAATACCTTCGTGCCCGGCCGTAATATTTTATTTTTAACGCTTGCAGGTATTTATGCCTATCAATTAGGGGCGCAAGCGATTATCACAGGCGTGTGTGAAACCGATTTTTCAGGCTACCCAGATTGTCGTAACGATTTTGTCAAAGCGATGGAATCCGCCTTAGTTCAAGGCATGGATAAACAACTAAAAATCATCACGCCTTTAATGTGGCTCAATAAGGCACAAACCTGGGCACTGGCGGATAAATATCAGCAACTTAATCTGGTTCGCCACCATACTCTCACCTGCTATAACGGCGTGATTGGCGATGGCTGTGGTGATTGCCCTGCCTGTCATCTTCGCAAACGTGGATTAGATGACTATCTACAGAATAAAGTAGCGGTCATGGCTGAGCTTGACGCCAGCGAGCCAAAAGCATGACACGCAGTCCCTATTGGGTTGCGCTGATGGTGAGTCTGATCTGTGCGGGTTTGTATGCCGCAGGCTTAGCGAGCCCCGCTGTCGATAACCTACTCGCCTATCGCCGCAGTGCAATTAGTGAGGGTGAATGGTGGCGATTAATCACAGGAAATTTACTGCACACGAATCAATGGCATCTATTGATGAACCTTGCAGGGCTGTGGGTGGTGCAATTTTTGCACCATTTTCATTATCATCTCAAAGGCTTAAGTGCACTATTTTTCGTGTTATGTTTACTTGAAGGTATAGGCTTGTATTTAGGCTATCCGCAATTGCTCGGTTATGTCGGCTTAAGCGGTATGTTGCATGGCTTGTTCGCCTACGGCGCAGTGCAAGATATTGTCCGTAAGCTGCGCTCAGGCTATCTGCTGCTCGTTGGCGTTATCATCAAGGTCGGTTACGAACAGCTTTATGGTGCCAGCAGTGATGTCACCGCCATGATAGGTGCGCGCGTAGCAACCGAGGCGCATTTGGTCGGCTTAATCTGCGGGCTGATTTGCGCTTTAGCAGTGTTTATCAAGCTAAAAATGAGCCAATCAAAAGTCCCTGCTTAATCCAAGTCAAGATATTAAAAAGCCGTCGCTGCATGATTGCTGGACGGCTTTTTTAATGCTGAGCGCAAGAATAAATCTAGGCTTTGATCAACAGGTCCCGCAGGTGCTTGACTTCATCACGCATTGCCGCCGCTTGTTCAAACTCTAAGTTGCGCGCATGTTCATGCATCTTCTTCTCAAGCTGATCGATTTGATGGCTCAACTCTGCCGCATCGGCTTTATGGTAATGGGACTTAGGCTCAGCCACTTTGCCATACACAGCTTTACTGTCGCGGCCATCATCCACATCCATCACATCGGTGATCCGTTTAACGACGCCCTTAGGCGTGATACCGTGTTTTAAGTTGTGCGCCCGCTGACGTTCACGACGTCGGTCAGTTTCACCTATCGCTTTCTCCATCGAATTGGTGATGCGATCGGCATAGAGGATCACTTTACCATTGACGTTACGCGCCGCGCGGCCAATCGTTTGGATGAGCGAGCGCTCAGAGCGCAAGAAGCCCTCTTTATCGGCATCTAAAATACACACCAATGACACTTCAGGCATATCTAAGCCTTCGCGCAATAAGTTGATCCCAACCAATACATCAAACTTACCTAAACGCAGATCGCGGATGATCTCAACCCGTTCGACAGTGTCTATGTCCGAATGCAGATAACGCACTTTTACGCCATGTTCGTCGAGGTATTCAGTCAAATCCTCCGACATACGCTTAGTCAGCGTCGTCACTAACACCCGCTCATTGACGGCCACTCGCTTGGCGATTTCAGACAATAAATCGTCCACTTGGGTCCCAACGGGGCGCACTTCTAATTCAGGATCGAGTAATCCCGTTGGCCGCACGACCTGCTCAGCAATCTCGCCTTCGCTCTTTTCCAGCTCGTAGGCACTCGGTGTTGCCGACACATAGATAGTTTGCGGCATCAATTGCTCAAACTCTTCAAATTTGAGGGGTCGGTTATCCAAGGCGGACGGTAAGCGGAAACCATATTCCACAAGTGTGGTTTTACGGGAACGGTCACCTTTGTACATAGCGCCGATTTGCGGCACAGTCACATGGGATTCATCGATAATTAATAAGCCGTCGGCAGGCAAATAGTCGAGCAAAGTTGGTGGCCCTTCCCCCGGTGCGCGGCCAGACAAATAGCGCGAGTAGTTTTCGATGCCAGAGCAGTAACCCAACTCCACCATCATTTCCACATCGTATTGCACCCGCTCATGGATACGCTGGGCTTCAATTAACTTGTTGTTATCGAGTAGATATTGCTTACGCTCGCGTAGTTCTTCTTTAATAAACTCAGTGGCGGCGATGATTTTTTCCCGCGGCGTGACATAGTGTGTTTTAGGGTAAACCGTCGTACGGGCGATACGTTTAAGAATATGGCCCGTTAATGGGTCAAACTCACTTAAACGTTCAATCTCATCGTCGAACAACTCGACTCGAATGGCATTACGCTCAGAATCGGCGGGGAAAATATCAATCACTTCACCGCGCACACGATAAGTACCACGTTGTAGCTCAATATCATTGCGCTTGTACTGCAATTCACTGAGACGAATTAAGATGTCACGCTGCCCCATCACATCGCCTTGGCGTAGATGCAGCAACATTTTTAAATAGGAATCGGGATCGCCCAAGCCATAAATGGCCGACACCGAAGCAATCAGCACCACATCTTTACGTTCTAACAGCGCCTTAGTGGCGGATAAGCGCATCTGCTCAATGTGAGCATTAACCGAAGCGTCCTTTTCGATAAAGGTATTTGACGCAGGTACATAGGCTTCTGGCTGATAGTAATCGTAGTAAGAAACGAAATACTCGACCGCATTATGGGGAAAGAACTCTTTCATCTCACCATAAAGCTGCGCCGCCAAGGTTTTATTAGGCGCCATGATAATCGTGGGCCGACCTAATTTTTGGATCACATTGGCAATCGTGAAGGTTTTACCTGAGCCCGTCACCCCGAGTAAGGTTTGGCAAGCCAGACCCGCTTCGAGTCCATCGACTAATTTGGCAATCGCTGTAGGTTGGTCGCCTGCGGGGGCGAATTGCGATTCAAGCTGAAAAACAGATTCTGACACGCGCACATATCCTTTTAGTGAGTCGCCCCATTCTAATCAAGTCACCGACTAAGCTCCACAGTTATCCTTCCTGTCGTCATATCAATACGATCTAAAACCGCAAGATGACAATTTAAAGGAAGAAACATGAAACTTTTAAACTAAGGCGTTTTCAGCGTTTTTTGCTCACAAAATACCCGCAAACTAAGCAAAAATGCCAATTTAATACACAAGAAATCAATTTCGTTCGATTACAAAATTGCAACCTTGTTTTCACCCTCAACAAAAACCACTTGCTTTTAGTATGCATTTGATAATGTTTAAATTTATTTTTGAACCCCAAAATAGTGCATTTTAAGTCCGCCGCCCATACCCCAAGGCTTTGGCGGCCATTTTTCAGGACAACTCACAGGGTTATCCACAGATTTTGTTGATAAGTCGAAATAACCTAGAAACCACGCGGGATTGGAGGCTGTCATGTGTCTTAACAACCGTCTCTCGGCATTTAGTAATTTAATTACATTTGATAAATGTTGCTACTTGTGTAGCGCGCCACGAGATTTGATAAACGAATTCACCTAAATTGAAAATTAGTGATTAATCAATTACTCGTTGGTTCACTTAGTCTGATAAATATGGGTTCACTCAATTTGATAAACTTCTCAATAAGCCCCCTAAATCGAGAGCTATTGAGTCTTTTCTACTTAGTTAATACGTTGGTCTACCAGTTCCAAATGAGCAGTTCTTGCTGCTCTCCAGAGCGTTTTGAGCCTCCTACGGTGTAACGTATTCCAAGCGTCTTCATTTGTAGCCCAGCGAATGCCTCGCGCATCTCTGGTATGTCATTCACGCTGATCACCATCTTGCCTTTGATTGTCTTCGCAAGCTCGGCCATCAAGGCATATTGCTCTAGTCCAAAATCTACACCATAACCTGCGGTACTCCAGTAAGGCGGGTCTAAATAGAACAAGGTTTCTGGCTTATCGTATCGTCTTACGCACTCAGCCCAGTCCAACCGCTCGATATAGGTTCTTGCCAAGCGTAGATGAGCAACGCTGAGATCTTCCTCAATCCTTAACAAGTTCAAACCAGCGGGGCGAGACGCTGAACACCCAAAATTCTGACCTGATACTTTGCCGCCAAACGCCAGCTTTTGCAGATAGTAGAAGCGACTCGCTCGCTGAATATCGGTTAGTGTTTCAGGGTTAGTATTCTTCTGCCATAAAAACTCTTCACGGCTAATTAAAGCCCATTTAAAGTGCCGTATAAACTCCTCTAAATGGTGTTTAATGACTCGATAAAGATTCACCAAGTCGCCATTCATATCGTTGACCACTTCCACCCTTGCCTCGTCCTTGCTGAAGAACATTGCTGCACCGCCGCAGAAGGGTTCGACATAGGTATGGTGTTCAGGGAATAGCGGTAAAATCTGCTTAACTAATCTACGCTTACCGCCCATCCAAGGGATAATCGGTTTTGGCATGTGAGCCTCCTTTTTTAGGATTTTTTTATGCTAGGCTCGGTTCGCCGTGTCGACGCGGTGAGGGAGCCTTGGTTGGCTCACAGGGTCTAATCCTGTGTGTTGACGGTCTAGCAGTGTTGGTAGCATTGCTAGACCGCTCTCTTTTATCAAATCTCTAATTCAACATACGTCAGATCGGCGGCTTGCCCTTGGATCTGACCATCGACGATATACACTTTCCCGCTTGCAACTGAGTCACCCAAAACAGTCTGATAACTGCCATCGGCGTGCTGTACTGTCGTGGTGCCATTCGACACGCTAATCACAGTGGCAACACTACGCTGCGGCTTAGGGTTTAAGTTCGCTAAGCGTTGATAGATGTTGCTCATGCTGCCACCTCATTACGCAATAGCGTCACGGTTTGATTCACTGTAACCATCCCCGTTGACTCATTAACGCTGCCACTAATGCTGAAGCTTTCACACACTGACTTAAACACCTCGGCACCTTTGCGAACCCCAATTAACATGCCTGGGCGCATGGGTGGTAAATCCGCCATGACCTTAGCGCGAATGCTGTTTTGCACCTTATTACCTGCGTTGGCTAACTCGGCCGTTGCGCGCATTCTTGCGGCTTGATTATCAGTGATTAACTTATCCACTATATCACCAGCAAAGTTGTCACCAGCGGTCCCGAAACGTTTCACTTTCGCCGCCACGCCTTGTTGTTCACCACGCACAAACACCGCATTAGCATCGGGACGAATGTCGATACGCTCGTTAAATTCGAGGATCACTCCATCGTGCAAAATCACATCGGGAATTGCGCTTGCGGTATTCCAAGGCACGACTGGCCACTGCGGGATCACCGTTATAGTCTGAGTTTCATCGTTCACATCGAGCATGGCCCCAATGCTATTTGCCATCATGTTAATCGCTTCAGCGGGTGTTTTAGCGGCATAGCTAAAGGCGTTTGCGGGTACAGGGTAATCACTAATTTTACTGGCGACAGTCCACCCAGTATTGGCCACAATATCGGCCATTAAGCCAATAAAGCTGCGGGCTACCACGTTCACATAGTTGATGGCCTTTCGGTTCGGGCTGGCGAGTGTGGCTAAGCGACCTCGACCTGTCGCGCTATAACTGGTTTTACCGAAGGCTTTAGATTCGCTGGCAGACTCACAAAGCAGGTAAAAGTCATAGCCGTTAATGCTTATTTTCAGTAATTCATTGGCGGCACGCTCAGCATCAATACGGGATGAAAACGCTAAGCTTCCGCTACTGGCCCATTGCGAACGGGATTGAGAAATGGATACAGATTTGAGCACCACAGCAACGCCGTCACTCACACGAACACAACTGATTTGAGGCTGCATGAGGTAACTCCTTCTGATTTGCGGTTCGATAGGGATCTTAAAATCAATGGTGGGTAAGGATGGATTTGTGCCTATCAAGCCGCCGCCCTCATCCCAGTAACATATGTTTGGTGAAGGGGTAAAGTTGAGCACAATCGGGGTGGCTGCATTTACCCAATGATCGCTAAAGTTAATGGTGATCTTGCCTTTGGGTGGTCGATACTTACTCGAGCACACCCACCGCGCAGCATGTGGCCCCCATGCTATTCCTTTCATATCGCCTGCGGCACGAATATTCGAGTGGGCAAGCTTAACCTCAGTCGCGACTAACTCACCTTGCCTTAAACCCAGTGCGATAATCTGCGTGGTAGCCTCTGGTTGCCGCCATAGCATTTCAACCCGTGATGGCACGGATTCTGGCGATAGCCATAGGCTATTGGCTTGCGTACCATGTAACTGTGGCAC
>NZ_JAHKQZ010000034.1:0-31775 GCF_019345585.1 Shewanella sp. NKUCC05_KAH | reverse complement strand
CTGGTAATCCCATTTCAATTGCTCCTATGACTCGTTACCGAAAAATGACAATACGGCTTTATCTGTAGTGATTTGACTGTGACCGACCTGCACATTGCGCAGCAGCATTATCGGATTTGAGGCCGCGAACGTGGCGAAACGAATCGCTTCGCCTTGCTGCCAACCGCCACCAAATGCACCTGAGCGAATGATGAAATAAGGGGCATTAGTCAGTGGATTAATGGGAGCAAAATCATTCAGTGTGTCACCTGCTGCGATTTGACCAAGACGGCGGCCAACACAACGAAAGGCGCTGGCTGAGGTCATAATCAATACCCAATCTTCATTCACTGCAGTGGTGTTTTTGACTTCAAACGGATAGTCAACCGCATTCACGTTACCCGTAGCTGGGTCGCCATCGAGGTCCCAATTGTTGGCCCATGCTGTCATATCCCGCACGCTGCCAACACGCGCCTGCAGGTCGCCAAGAATTTGCACACTGGCTAATGTGGTACCTACCGGATATTCACGGGCTAATGGCTTGGCCAGCACAACGCTATTGCCTGTAAACGATGACACTAGACCGAGTTCCATAATGGTATCGCTCAGCACAAACGGCGCAGCAAACCCCGTAAAATCACTGTTAATCGTGACAGTTCCTGCCACCTTGTTTACGGTGAAATGGTCATTATTAGGGGTCCATAGGCTGGCGCCATTGGCATCGGTAATATCCACAAACTGGGCATTTTCACGAATCGTAAACACAGTGCCGACAGAGCCTGTGACTTGCTGCACTTGGGTATGAGAAAGCGCGACAGTGCCCCAGCGTCTGAACATATCGACAATGCCGTCATTGGGGATCCGTAGTGGGTTTAGTCCGTAAATCTCGGCGGGGGGTAGTTGGCGCAATTGGTCGGTAATGTCATAGCGCAGCGTGGTTAAATCCACCGGATTGGTAAATAACAGTTCAACCAAACCATCTACGATAGTGCCGCTAATGCCACTGCCTGTTATCACGCCTTGGTTGTCAGATGAGGCGCTGATAATGGCATGGTCGGATATCCGTTCAACCTGCACGTAAAAGCTCTCTAACAATGGGTTAGCCACACTCAAGGCAAATTTAGCCATAGTATCGCCTGCAGCCGCTGCAGTGGTTGATTCAACTAAACCTGAATAGGTCAGTGTAAAATCACCACGGCTTACCGTTTGCTTAGTCACCACCCCAGTAAAATAATCAATGGTCGCCAGCAACTCAGTGGTGTCATACAACTTACCGATACCGCTATTCACATTTTCAAATACATCCTGAGGCACATAGTTACTATCGGCAAACACAGCACGACCTTTGATACTGCCAACCGTTAGCTGCTTATTCGCTGGGAATGCACTAGCGCTTGAGTAAATGCTGTATTTGTAAGCAGAAACATAATAGAGCGAGACAGTGGGATTGTAGGCAAAGCGCACATCAGGCCGTAACGTAACGGTCACGTTCCCTGTCCCGACAGTAATCGACTGAACTAAAGCACTACTCCCACCGAAAACGCCATAAGGATCTGTTGATACGGCAGTGACAACATTAGTATCTATCAGTAAATCCGCTGTGGTGAAGGTATAGCTATACGTCCCTTGGGCACTTGGCTGGCTAATCACTTTACGGATCACTTGGCTAACAATGGCATCGCCGTTATCACTGCCACCCGTGATGGTATTGCCTGGCTTTGGCGCTAAGGTGGTGATCGCAGGCAGTAACGACAATTGAGTCGCGCCCACAGCTAAACTTACCCCGCTGGCGGCGGCAGTCAGCTTAGTTACCCCGTGGAATTTCAATGGGGATGCAGTGTTAGATAATCGCAAGCGAGTGCATTTACTCTGGCCATTGATTTGCAAACCTGGTTCTGGTGTCGCAAAAGGGATCGGCGGGTCGAATACTACGGTACCCACTGCACCGTTCACTATGCTGGTACGCGTGACTTTGCAAAAATGGGTTTTGCGTGGCCATGCCACGTTTTCAATGCCAGGATATTCCACGGTAATACAGATCACTTGGCCAACCTGTAAATAAGTGGTTTTCCAATAGTCTCGGTCATTAAATCGATATGACGACTGCAGGTAATCTGAGGAAAACGAGTTTTGGTTCACAAGGAAGCCGGGACCACCTTCACGGATCAATTCTCCTGCAGTGACTGACGACTCAATGATCTCTTTCATATCTGTCATGCGAGACTCATCATCCAGCGCGGCAGACTCGATCATGAATACGTTAACTAATGGGTCTATCGGTGGCTCACTGATAAACACATGTGCATCAATCAAAGTGCTGGTGTCTGGCGTATCGAGCGCAGGGAACGCTTTTACAATGTCGATACTGGATTGGGCATGGTCGATATCGGATATCGCTGAAAATAGCTCATTAAGCTTGCCAGACTGCACCACTTGTTTAGTCCGTTGGCCGCCAGCCTCATTACTTGAACCCAGTAACTCTGGCTTAAATACTTTTAAATCTAAACGGGAAATTGTCATAAACGGCCTATAAAGTCAGAAACTTAAGAACCACGTTAGTGAGCTTTTCAAACCCGCCAACTTCGTCAAATAAATCCTCACCCGTTATGGGCGAACCTGCAGTGTTATCCCAAACAACGTTATAACTGGTGCCTTCATAGGCCAACGTGAAGGCGGTTAACGTAGTGGCGGCATGGGCTTTTAATTGTTCAAACTCAGTGCGCAGCATCCATCCCGATTTGGTGCCTAACTCCATGGTAATACCGGCTGGGATAATGGTTTGCTGCACTAATGGCGCACCGTTTAAGGCGCGCTTCATATTGGCCGCAACGCGTGGCGTGTTGTCGCGGTTTAGCCACAGCAAATCCACCGCGATATCAATGCTATCGATGGTTGTCATAGGGACCTTTGATTAATTGGGGCGAATAACAGGATTGGCTAACCGCCAACAGATTGCAGGCGTTTGATCTCGTTCATCAATTCAGTGACGAGGCTGCGCTTCATTTGGGCGTTAAAGGTGCTATTGCCAACCTGCAGTTGCAGCACTTGCATATCTGAAGTGTTAGCCACAGATTGCGTGCTGGTTTGGGTGTTGGCTTGCGTGTTAACGGTAGCAGTTGCTTGAGTTTGAGCCGCAGCCTTAGCAGTCGTAGCACTGGCTTCGGCTTGCTTCTTCGCCTCGGCAGCGCTTTGCTTATCGGCTGCTTGCTGAGCCTGCAGGGCCTTACGTTCTAAGTCTTGTGCCTGCTTAAGATCACTAAGACTTTTTTGCAGTTTATTGATGAGCTGACTATCACCGTATGCTTGAGCTGTGGTGATTAAATCGTTCACTTCCTTTAGCTCACTAGCAAACTTACGCTCAGCAATATCCTTCTGGTTGCCCAAAGCGGTATCGAGCCGGTCTTGAATATCCATTGTGGTTTTATTGATTTCATCGGCCAATTCTCTAAAACGTGAACGGGCTTCATCGATTGCTTTATTGAGCGGAACAAGCTGATTGTCAGAAAGCCTTACTACAGAGTTATTAGCGAGATCAGCAATTTCACCTAGCTCTTGCAAGCTGAGTGATCCACTCTCGATTTGAGTGACCCAATCACGCATCCGAATAGCATTATTGATTTCTCGCCTTTCGCGTTTTTGGTCAGCACCCGCGATTTGATTATCCAGTTGCGCTAACCTTTCGGTCATTGCTTGGATAGTGGCATTTGAGTAATCGTATTCGGTATTCAGCGAAACAATCACATCACGCGTGGCGGCAGCACTTCCCCTAAAGTCATCAATCGTACTTAATTGTTCCGCGATAACTTTAGCATTTTCAATACCTGCGGCAGTATTGTCCTTTGTGGCCTTAGTGTTTTCCTTAGTGGCCTCGGTATTTTCATCTGTCTTTTTACTGCTTTCACCCACCACTTTATTGACTTCACTCAACGTCCCTTTGAGTATTTGTGATTGAGCATCGTACTCTTGCTTAGTTAATAAACCCGCCCTGAAATTTCGATCCAATGCTTCAAGCTGCGCTTCATAGTCACGCTGCAATATCAACAGTTCAACATAGGTCGCGTTCTCTATCTTGGATAGCTCAACAGACTCGCGCTTCAGATCAGCAAGGTTGGCTTCTTCCTTTGCCAACTTAGCTTTTATAAGGGTGAGTTCAGCCGTGGCTTTGTTCTCATCTTTTAAAGCCGCTTCAAGATCACGAACCTCTTTCTCGGTCCTTAATATTTTTTCTTGCAAGTCTAACTGTGCATCAGACAACAACCCTGTCGCGGCAATGGATTTATTCGACTGTTCAACGACTTTAGTATGTGATGCCGCTAACTCTTGCAGTGAAATATTCAGTTCTTTTTCAGTCAGCAAACCCTTTTCGTACTGCGCTTGTAGCGCTTTGCGCTGAATAAGAAATGCATTAGTTAAATCAGTTTGAGTGAGGGTTTTAGTATTACTTTTATCAACCTCTACGTTGTAATCCTTGACCGATGCATTGAGCAGTTTGGTCATGTTATTCAATGTTTCTGTTGAAATAAGCCCTTTATCGTGCAGCTGATTTAGTTCAGCTTGCCGAGCCATTGCCTCCTTCACTGTGACAGAATACTGTTCTGTAGAGGTATTCACCTTTGACTGACTAACGGCAAGCGCACTCGCAGCATCAACACCTTGCTTATCTGCCTCTGCTTTTTTCTTACTAGCATCAGCAGCGTTATTTTTAAACTCGGCCTCAAGTTCAAGCTCACGATTGGCAAGTACAATAGCTGAAGTCAAGTCACGGTATATTTTTTCAGAATCAGCATTATATTTATTACCATCAATTACATTTTTTAAACTAGCTTGCTGTTCTGTACTTAATTTATTAATTGCACCTTTATATTTATCTGATGCATCTAGCAGTTTTTCATACGCAATTGAAGATTCACCTGCCATACGAGCGGCAGCGGCAGCCATATCTTTATGATCTTGTTCTATGCTTTTTTCGGTTTCCCTCATTTTGATTCGAAGATTATCGATAAATGTGGTGTCTATTTTTAAACCGCCAAATTCAGCAACTTTATTTTTAATACTTACGACATCTAATAATGCTTGCTGCGCACTAAGAGTTACCACCTTGAATGATAAAGACAGCGAATTAACACCGAGCTTTATTCTATCGAATGCTTTTTCAAATAGGCCCACCTTGTCATCAGAGAACGTCTCCACAAAATCATTGGCTGCCTTCGCGAGCTCCACAAAACCGCTAACTAATTCTGGTAGTCTCTCTACCAAATTAACAACATCCTCCCGCACCTTATCGATGGCATCACCTGTACCACGAATAGCAAGATCAGTATCATACGAAAATGCTTCACCGATATCGGTAGTTAGGGTGTGGAATTTGTTAGATAGACGACCTAATGCTGATTCTTGTGTAGAGTAAGCTTTAATCGCTTCCTTCATATGGTAATCGCCTGCAGCATAGGCTTTATTACTTAGCTCTAATGCAACTTTTAGACGATCTGTACCATCCGCTAATACACTAAGAACGCCTGTCGCCTCAGTGCCATCAATGCCCATCGATTTAAGGGCATCAGAGACTAATCCGCCTTCGGCCTTAACCTTTTGTAAGCCCTCAAGGAATTTAACCAATACCTTTTCAGGCGCATCGCCGAGATCTTGCTCAATCTGCTTAGCAGTTAGCCCGGTAATCTTAGTTAATCGCTCAAGTGAATCGCCGCCTTTTTTGCTCGCTTCGTTAATCTCAGCGCCAAGGCGTTGCATAGCCGTTCGCGAACGTTCAGCTGGTTGGCCTAACTCTGCCAGCGTAGTACCAAACGCCGCAGCCGCAGCAGAACCCAAGTTAATTTCACGGGTACCAGACACAATCTCCTTGGTCATCTGCACAATATCAGCTTCGGTAATCGCAAAGTCGTTACCAAGCGCTACCACAGCCGAGGATAAATTGTGGATCTCAGGGATACCTTCTTGAGTCATCCCTAAAATTCTGGCCAGCATTGTTGCCGCTTCATCGCCGGCTAAGTTGGTTGATAACCCCAACGCATCAGCCGCAGCCACCAAGCTGAGAATATCTTCAGTCGATTTAGTGCCTAACTGGCCCGCCACTTCCGCCATGCGCAGCAGCTCATTCGTGCTGGTAGGGGTGACGTTTTCGCTGAGGTTTTTAAGCTCATCGGCCATTTTCACCACAGTATCACGGGCAAGGTTGGTGGTTTTTTCAACCTTAGTAATAGCGGCTTCTAACTCACTGTAGTTTTCAACGCCACTTTTTACCGTTTGCACCGCCTGCTGTGCCGACAGCAATACAGCATAAGCCTTAGCCAGCGTGCTCACCGCCTTGGTGGTGAGGTCAGTTTGCGCGTTGGCAACCTTGGCCGAGTTTTTAGACTCAACCAATAACCTATCGTGCTGCGCTAATTTATCGTTAACCCCTTTAAGCGCGGCTTCTGCGCCAGCTTGTTTGGTTTTTAATTCTTGGCTGGCATCGCCCAGCTTACCCATATCAATGCCGGCTTTATTCAGCACAGCTTGCTGTTTATCTAATTGCGCTTTATTGCTGCCAAGGCTTCTGCCAAGGTTAGTTAGCTCATTACTGGCCGTTTTAACTTTAAGTGCATATTCGGCTTTATTACGGCCAGCCTTTTCAACTTCGCTACCTAAGCGCGTTAATTCGCTACGTTCTTGCTCAAGCTCGTTTGCCAACTTGGTCGCACTGGCGGCGGTATTTTTTTGCGCTGATTCGAGCTGCTGCAAATCGGTTTTAGCCGCGGATAATGCCTTTGCTTGTGCTTGGCTAGCCTGTGCACCTTTATTTTGAGTCGTAGTTAAACGCTCAACTTCGGCGCGAGCGGTGGCAAGTTGGCTATCATAGCTAGCCAACTGCGCCGCAGTTTGGCTGTATTCAGTTTCAAGCTTAGCCGTTGAGGCAGCCGCATCTTGCTGCGATTTATCAAGGTTTTTTGCCTCAGTATTAGCCTGCTTCTGCTCTTTCTTTAACTTATCGAGCGCTTGGGCGTTATCAACATAGGCGCGTTCGCCCTTATTGATAGACTCGGTAAGAGAATCGATCGCCTTAATAGCCTCTTGCTGGCGTTTTAAATCATCAAGTTGCTCATTGAGCTTTTCGCTTTCGCGCCCCAACTCCTGCAACGCTTGCTCAGACTTTTTGGCCTCAGCAGAAAACAGATCTTTGCCTTGAATAATTAAATTCACTTCTTGATCTTTAAAACTCATAGCATCACCGATTGATAGGAATTAACAAACCAAAATAAAAGCCCACAGCACATGGATCACATGCTGTGGGCTATTGGGAACAATCTTTAGACTTATGCTGCGCTACGGACGAAGAACTTAGACTTACCCGTGGCAACGATTGAGCTGTCAGCGAGTACAGCACCTTCAATATCGAAGCTACCGTAATCGGTACCGATCAAGTCTAAGCCTGATGTGGGTGTGGGCTTCCACTTATAAAACTTCAGCATCCACGGTTTACCGGTTGAGTCGTTAATACCGTCAACGACCACACTGACCGTTTTGCCAGATTCCGTTAATGCCTGCAACGCATTACCCGCTTGGCTGGTGTAGCCAATGGTTAATGTTTGGCCTGCTGTAATGGCGCCAGTCGATAACGCGCGGATACCTGCGGCACTGACAACATAATCTTCATCAAGTACATAAGTAACATCACCCGCTTCATTTTTAACAACAGGGGCGATACTGGTATCAATCATTTTTGCGGTTTGCGCTAAGCCATCGAGCACAGCGATAATTTCTTCATCTGCGATGGGCGTTGCAGTTAATACATCAATCTTACCGCGCATAGCTAACGCTAAGTTTTCGTTATTAAAATCGTAAAAGGTCGCACTTAATTTTACGGATTTAATCAATGTGACTTCATCGGCATAACCTCCGCCACCACGGTAGTTGGGCAAGGATTTGGTTTCTTGTTCAATAGCGAGCTTTACGCCGCTCACGTTGCCACAGTCACGGCCATCGATATAGACGATCGCTGAGCCGATGTAACTTTCGGTTACTATTTCACTCATAGTGAGTCTCCAAATTTAACGGTATTAACAAGGGATAGGGTGAACACCGCTAGGCCGTGTTCTTCATGGGCTTCGGGCATGATGTACTTGCAGGGCTCAGTCTCTTTAAAGCTAATCACCGAGGGCAACCAGCTAGGTTTTTCAGGGAAGCGCTCATCTTTATAGAATGCACTTCGGATAGCGCGCACGAGGTTGATTAGCTCACTGGTTGGTTGCGGATTTTTAGCGAGTTTTACGCCAGCAACCACTTGCAGCACCAGATCATCCTTATATTTATCAATGCCATTTTTAGCGTCAAAGGCATCGGTATAAGGCTGCAAAAAGATGAACTTGCTTTCTTTGGCAATGGACTGCACATAAAAACCTTCACGTACAGTTGCGCCGTCAACCAGCCCGAGGCGGTCTAAGATTGCTTGGATCATGGAGTTGCCTCTTAGTTAACTGCTAGCGTGGTGGCCGTAGCGTTCGCGTAGATGTTTAATAATTGGTGGCTCAATATCCTTTTGTATTGAACCAAAACTACCCGCAACTGAAGGGCCATACATAGATGTATTGCCTGCCGCTTTGGCTTGTTTAAATGTGCGCCACGTTTGCCCGGGCAAACGCTGATACATTAAAAAATTGCGATTTTTACCAATAAAGGTAAATGTGCCTTTAAACCAATGTGGCTCATTACGTATTGGGCTGATCATGTGCCCGTTCGTTCTAGATCGACCGTTTTTACCCGTGCGATACAATGGACGAGCAAAGCGAGTTAAGGTGCTTGGGCGATATCTTGCGCTGATATAACCTTTAAGATTGCTAGGGTCGATACTGTAGCTAAACAACTTTTCAACATAGCTTTTTGAGTTAAAACCGTATTTGTTAAAAATGCCGTCAACCGCTGCCTTTTTACCAAACTTAACTGCGTCCTCAATCGCCCGTTTAATCGCTGGCGCTTGTGCATCACGAATGCGGTTAAGTTCCTTTGTTACCGCCTCCATGCCTTCAATCTTTATGCGTGCCATTGGCTAGGCCTCAAGCGGAATATAGATAAAGGTCACGCTGACCGAATCCATGCTTACCCGTTGGGTGAGGCGTCCTTGCTGGGCGCTAATGCCCTCACCTATCGCAAACTCATCACCAGAATTTACCGCCCCTTCGGATTGTAAAAACTCGGCACGACTGATTAGCTCGGGGACATATTCATTAGACGAGGCCGCAATTTCAGCGCCGTTATCATCCAAACTCACCAGACGAGTAAATGGCGCTGAACCATCGCTTGGGGTAAAAAGGCACGGATCAGCCAAACGCTGAAACAGCCGCACCATTTTACCCCGCACGCGATCGGCAAAGTGGTTGCCAACGTTAGGCATTGATCTTCACCCAGACGCTGGTAGATGGATTTGCCGCAGCAGCCCATACTTTGCCAGCTAAGGTATTGCCCGTGGCGAGTGATGTGATTTCATTAGCGGTGTCGTCCCAATACACGGCTGCGCCAACTGCGAGCACATCTGTGGATTTTTTAGGGAGTTCAAACACGCCTTCAGTTACACCTGTACCTTCGGTATCGGCGGCAATGGCGCCAATCGCCACAACTAACAATGTGGCCAGTAATACCGCTTCACCACTGGCAACTGCGGCGGTGGGCGTAAAGCTAATGGTCTTGCCATCTTGCACATAATTTTTCATGAGATTGTTCCTGCTTAAAAACAAAACTGAATAAAAAAGGGCTATCGTTTGATAGCCCATTTATGTCGGTTTAGCGCTGTTTACACGCCTGTTGATTTCACCAATCCACGGTAATCAAGCGGTGCAACACCCGCGTCGATACGCACTTTGGTGGCGACGCCGTCGATAGTGAAGCCCTGTTGCTGCTCAATGTAAGGCGTATCGATGCCATCAAGGTAAGCCACCTCAATGGTGTCGCGGCCTTGACCCGCAGAAAGGAACCACTGAACCGCGCTGTTATCATCTAAACGAGGCTCAGCAATCACTTCGGCAAAGTTTTGGATTGGGTTAGCAATACCTGAATTCACATCGGCACCTTTAACAGAACTGGACTTAATGATCTGGTTAAACGTGGTTTCAAGCGCTACAGGGCACAGTACAAACTCAGGGCGAATATTCAGGTGGCGATTACCCGATTTTTGCTTACGCATTAACATGCGATTGGCATCGAGGGCCGCCACACTTGGCGCACCGGAACCTAAGTTGCCGTGTTCATTATGGAACAGCGTTTTGCCATCAGCCATTGCGGGGTTTTTGGTTAATACCGCATATACCAAATCGCCAATGGTACCTTTGGCGGCAAAGCCCATTTTCATTGGAATATCAGTCAACATACTCATATCGTCGTTGATAATGGCCTGACGAGTAATGCTGAACAACTCGCCATAGGTAGCCAGCGCGATTTGTTGTGCATGGTCGCCAACGGTGACGTACTTGTATTCCGCACCTTCACGTACTTGGCGCAGGCTATTAAAGTCACCAAGGCCGATACGTTTGGCTATATTAAAGTTGCCTAGTTGACCTTTTTTGGTCCAACGCTCGAAGGTTTCTTCGGCGGTTTCCCAGCCCATTAACACTGATTTATTAGCTACATCTAACAGGATATTGCCAAAGTCGCTTGAGCTGTGTGTAAAGGCTAAGCCGACCATATCCATTTTGTTGAATCCAGCGCAGCCGATACCGCGATCTAACAGTGAGGCGCGCGCCAACTCAAGCATGGTGTAGCTCGAATAGTTGTTGCTAGCTTCAGCTTTTGCATGGCCGGAACGCGCCATTAACTGAGCGCGAATCGAGTCACCAACGATATTGCCGTTACCCGCATAAATAGTCGTGCGAGGTAATGTAGCGCTCGGTGTGGTGTTCTCACCCAGCTTTGCCAAGATCATGTCTTTGGCTTTATCAGCATTGATGTTGGCATCGGCAATACACTGATTACGTAACTCGGCTAACTCAGGAAAGAAAGCAAATGCCGCATTGATACTGTTCATACGCTCAGTATTAAACGCAATCGCAGCCGCTTGAATAGCAGTGGTATCAGGTTGTGTTGCTGCAGGCGCAGGCAACTGAGCATTAGGTGCTGCTGGTGCTGGCACGAGTGGGTTGGGAGCACTGTTACCCTGCGGTGCAAACAGGTTTTTGAGAGCTTCAGGCATATTAGTAAAATCCTTAAGACGTTTTGAATTAAGTGATGCCGCCATTTGCAGCGGATCGGTGAGGGTGTTGGCAAAACCTTTTTCCACTGCTTCGCGCCCAGTTAGCCAAGTTTCAGCCGCTAACAGGGCGTGGAGTTCATCTTCTGACAAGCCTGTTTTGTGTTGGTAGGCGCCCACTAAATTGCCTTCAACCTTATCGAGCAAGTCGGCGTATTTGCGCATATCTTCGGCATCACCGAGAGTTCCGCCCCAAGGCTTATGCACCATCATCATGGCGTTTTCAGGCATGATGACTTCATCAAAAGCCATGGCAATCACACTGGCCATCGAAGCAGCAAGGCCATCGATGTAGCAAACTTTGTGCGCTGGATGGCCTTTGATCATGTTGTAAATCGCCATACCTTCGAATACATCGCCGCCTGGCGAATGAATACGGGCGGTAATGGTACCCACTTTGCCTAGGGCCTGTAGATCACGGGCGAACTGTTGCGCACTAATGCCCCAGCCGCCAATCTCGTCATAGATCATTAACTCGGCATTACCGTTTTGGGCTTTGAGGCTATACCAGCTATTGGCGGGTTTATTACTCTGGTTCAGCGTTGCGACGGGCACGCTCAGCGCTCCGCTTGGCAGCATTGCGCTTAGCATTACTGATGCTATTGGGGTCTTTTTCACTGTTAGGATCTCCTAGCGAGGGGTCGGGGTCATTGGCCGTGACCATGTTGTTTTCGCGGTTGTAATCCACCTCACGCTTACGCTGGCGTTTTACTTCTGCAGGATTACGGCCACGGGCGCGAGTCCAATCGGCTTCGGTTGCGACGTTGGCAGCGATCATCATTTCCCAGCCTTCGGCCTCTTTGCGTGGGTCAATCCATGGCATGGTGGGCCCGTAGTACACGGCATCAAATAAGGTGCGCATGTCGAGATCAGGCGGTAGCACTAATGGGTCCTGCTTGTTGTGCATTTCCATTTTGAGAAAATTGCGGAATACAGGCCGCGACCAGCCAGCACAAAACCACTGCTGCATAATGCGGTTGGATTCGTCTTGCTCAACCAGCTCTTGGCGCTGGCTTGAATAACTGCCTTTGTAGTCACGGGCAATGCTGGAATAGCTGCCACGGGTACCAGCTGCGGCGGCTTTTAATTGGCCGTTACGAAAATCAACTAAGTGCACATTAGGGCGGTTTGATTCAATCATGCCCACATCTTCACCGGGCTTGAGATCATCGAAGGTCATGCCAGGTGCAATGGGGATTTCGCGGCTTGACGATTCACCACTTGAGTCAGGAACAAACATGGCGGCATCGCCGCGCTTGATGTAGAACGCCAGCGCGGCTGCAATCCTTGCCGCTACTCGCTCAGATTCCTCATAGTCTTTAATATCGCCAAGGCGGGTTAAAATGCCGTGGAATAACGAAGCGCCACGCAGCTGGTGCAAGCGTTTAAATAAGCCTAAGTGCATCATGCTCGATGCGGGTATCACTTTGGTTTTGTAGCGAAAGCCGACTTGATCCGCAGGGTGATCAAGCAATACGTGATAGTTAACCACTTGGCCCCAGCTGTTTATCTCTAACCCTTGGCGTACCCGCTTTGCTGGTTCGTTTAACTCGTAGGGGATAAAGTCGGCTTCTAAGGCTTCAATACTGTATTGAGTGCCTTGCTCATTTGGGTGGCCGAACTTAGCCACTTTACCCATCACATGCTGGCCGAACACATCACCATCACGCAGGGCGCTACGTAACACCAAGCGTTCTAATTCAGGGCGACTAAAGCGGCCAGTAACGTCACACTTAAGCGACCATGCACCGAAACGGCGTTGAATATCGTTGGCTAAGTCATCAAGGATTTCACCGCTAATACTGCGCGGCTGCGGTTCGACCACAATCCCTTGGGCACCGATCACCCGTTCTTCCATGCGGTCGAGAATGCCAATGCTGAGATCATGATTTTCATCTAACCAGCGCGCTTGCTCACGCAGGCTTTTACCTGCCGCAAATACCGCTTGGTTGGCGCCGCGACTTTCCTTTTTAGCGCGATGCGTGCGGCTTGGGCTGGCGGCTTCATACCCTTTCAGGTTGCGGTAGCTCATTGCGGCCGCTTCACGCTGTAATGCTAAACGCGGGGCAAATATCGCCAGCGCATCATTGATAATGCTCATGTGTTGCTCCGACTTATATTTTTAGACATGCCCTATTAATGCGGCTTGATTAGTTAAAGCTGGCTAACTTGACGCCACCCTGTGGGCGGCTAAAGGCATTTAAACGGCGCTCCCATTCGAGGCGACCTTTGCGGATTTCGCCTAGGTCCTCTGTGGTCATTGTTTTGCCGTTGATCGTGGTTTGCTTGCCTGCCAACACATCAAGCTCAGCATTAAAGTACGCATCGATCATCTGTTGGCATTGGGTTTTGGTCATGCTGTTATCCTTGGCTTTATGGCATTAACTACAGCCAACCGCCAGAACTGCCACCACCGCCACCGTTTAGGTAAGCAGCATTCGCATTGGCCTGTTTTGCGGCTTTGGGTTTAGGTTCTTTGGGTTGGTCGCTTGATATGGCTATCGGGGTAACTTGTGAAAGTTTGTCGAGGTTAATGCCGAATTTCTCAATCGCGATATACAGCGCAGCGAGTGCGTAAACGAAACAATCTAGTGCCTCGTTGCGGCGCTTTTGGTTGTCCCATTTATAGATGATCCGTCCGTTTTGGCGCACTGGCACCTTGCGTTCACTGGTGAGCTGTTGCAGCTCAACGTCATCACATACCGCTTCGTTTAGCGGAAAGTGAATCGCACCAGGTTTGCGCACATCAACATCAGGGGCAATCCGTAACATCGACATCAGCAACTCTTTGGCGTTGTCGGTACCGACCTCCGTTAAGTAAACGCCCTTGGCGGTTCGCTTACGCGGGAAGTTGGCGATCGGCTTGCCGTAAACGTTGGCACCTCTAATGGGTATCACCCGCATTAGCCCAAGCTTTTTACTCATAGCGTAAACATCATCGGTGTAATGACCTGCAGAGTCCCAACCCACTACGCCGATATTGAGCACAACGCCATCGGCACGGGCGTAACTTTTAGCGATACGCTCGGCCACTTTGTCTTTTAATACTTGGCTTGCTGGGTCGCCATATAAAATAAAGCGGTCGATTAATGCCGCCTCTTTACCCGCGCCCCATCCCCAAATGCGGCCCTCGTAACGGTCGTCTTGGGTGTCGATACCTGCGGTTAAATACACTACCCAATTAGGCACTTTGCCACTCGGGTACATTTCGCGGCGCTTCACTAATTCTTCCCACTCTAAGCGCTCGCCGTTGTCGTTATCCCATGGCTGGCCTAACTTAGTGTTGACGAAAGTCTGCAACTTTTCTTTATCGCCTTTGGCTTTAAAGAACTCAGTAACCAGTTTCGCCCAGCTGTTGAGCGAGTTATAGGCCGACCAGATATGAATCGAGATATTGGGCGGCGTGGTGATGTCGTTTCCATCGGCATCATAAAAGTCTAAAAAGTCTTTTGTGCGGATGTCGGTGTTTTCGCATATCCAAATCGCGCTTGGGTGCAGCTCCATATCATCGAGCTGATTGTTTTCGATACAGCAACCACAGTGCTCACACAGATAATAGGCTGTGCTTGGATCGTGATCGTCATTGGCGTTTTTATGCCACTTAATCCCAAAGGCTTCTTCAGGGCCACCCCACTTTAAATCCTGCAGTTCGTCGCAGTGTGGGCAAGGCAAGTTGAACCTAAAATAGTGCGGTGATTCGCTGCAGGCTTTTTCAATCTGGCAGGTACCGAGCACTTTAGGCGTTGAACCGCGAATCGACTTAGGGAACATCGACAGTTCGATACGAGTATCACCAAGCGATGTGGCGTTACCTTCGTGCTCGATGGATTCATCAAAACCCGCTAGCTCATCGTAGATCACATCATCGGTGGAGATTTCGCGATAGTTCGCTGCAGCGGTACCACCGCGCACCATCAGCGTTTTGCCGTTGGTGAAGATTTTATCTTCTAGCGTGCTGTCTTTATGCTTGCGGCCCATCCAAGGTGCAAGCGCGCGCCAAACGGGGATATCACGTATCGCCGTTTCAACATGCTTTTTCATGAAGGTTTTGGCTTGACCATCACGGGGCTGATAGATCAGCACGTTGCGCTTTTTGTGCTCAATCTTGTAAGCAGCGTTAGCCATCAGCATTTTGGTGTAACCGACCCGCGCTGACTTCATTAAGTTAAGCGTGCTGATTTGGTCGTTACCCATGGCATTAAGAATGCCAATTTGAAACGGTAAACTTTCCCACTTGCCCTCGGTGTAAGAGGACTCCGACGACATGTAAAAGTGCTCGTCGGCGTATTGTGAACAGGTGAGCATGGGTGGGCGATAGAACGAACGCAGCCCAGCAGCAACGGCGGCTTTCAGATTTTTAATCTGCGCGGCCGATATACTCATCTAATAAACCCTCAATGCCCTCCGCAAGATCGGCGGCGGTGTTTTGGCTTTTAATCACCTCCGCTTTAATAGCGTCGATTGTGCGTTCTGGAATGTCGGGGAATTTGCGTTTTACCCGTATATGTATTTGATCGAGCACTGGGGCAATTTGCGCAGCAATGCGATTTAGCACAAAGGTAGCAAAATTAACTTCGACCACTTCTTTGAGGTCTTTTTCGTTTTTAATCTCCTGCCCAACTGCTTGGGCTCGGATTAAGCGCCAGCGTTCGTAGTCCATATCTGGCTTATCGGGATCATCTTCATCGGGTTTAGTGATGGTTTTTTTACGCTCGTTGGCGACTCTGTTACCCACCACATCGGCCATTTTGTATAAACACACGCGACCGAGCTTGCTGTGCACAGGCACGTCCCACTTATCAAACGCTTGGGTGCTGATCTCAAGGCTTTTGCATAGGTCGGTTTTACTCAGTAGAACAGGCTCGGGTGGTGATGGTTGAATGCGTGCCATGGTGTTCATCTACCTGTTTTAACAGTGCTGCTTTCAGCTGCATCTCCGCTCGGTGTAACTCTTGGGCGCGTAGTTCGTCCTTATCTGTTTGACGTTGCTCACGGCGGCGGCGCAACTCCTGATAAAAAACGTTGGCTAATAGGGTGACGAGCGCGAAGAATATCCCGAGCAAAATGGCGATTTCATTCAACGTAAACGCACCTCCAATTGTGCTCATGAACGACGATACATAAGCGCTAAAAGTCAGCGATTTTTGAGTGGTCACATCATTAATGTATGGATTGTTCATGCTTTTTTTCCGTTCGCCATGTTTCGATGTTATGCAAATCGGTATCACACTTGGTGATCACGGCTAAGAGTTGAATGATGCAATCGGGCAGATCGGCATTGGCATCTGAACTACATTCGGCTGGCAGGCACTGGCTCATTAATGATTGCGGCGGTAGTACATATTGGGTCTGCTTGGTGACTACGGTGCGCGCAATAGGCGGCGTGCTTGAGCAGCCGCTTAACATCATCAGGCACAGCAGTATTAGCCCAACTTCGGGTTTGTTCATTGGCTGAGGTCCTTAGTTTTTTAATGACTTCTCGCTGGTCAGCAAGCTGGCGATCAATCTCAGCCTTAGCTTTAGCGGTTTGTTCATTGAGCGCTAAGGCAAAGGCGTAATCCTTAGCGAGCCTGTCACGTTCTTTGGCCTGCGCTTGCAGTTCATCGGTAACGACAATGAGATCATCTTGCAGCATTCGCTGGTTAACGGCGGCGGTTTCTAGCTGCGAGTTTTTTAACGCGAGGTCAGCTTTAACGGCGGTAAGGCTAAGGCCAAGTAGCGTTATCACTATGATGAGAGCTGCGATTAAATACAGGTGCACCGAGCCAGTGGCATTAATGATTTTGTTCCACATATAAATCCTTTAAGCAGATTTTACGTTCTTTTTTGCGGCGTTCGACTAAGCCAGGCAACTTGATATCAGCGGCATAGACAAAACCATTACAGCCGTGTTTACCGCATGCATCGGTGAGCTGGTGACAAGCGGCCACCCGTTCGCCGCGGAGTAACAATTTGCGCAAGGTGGAGGTTTGAAAGTTACCCGCGCCAAAGTTATAAATCAGACTGAGGTAAGCAGCGTGTTCACCTTCGGTAAGTTGCACCGGATACGTTAGCCGCCGCAGCTGCCGATCGGCTTTACCTAAATCCTTGGCGAACATTTCAATGCATTGCTGCTCGCTAAAAAACTGGTTTAGCTCAAGCTCGGTGCCAGTGTGGCCAAAGCAAGCGGTGATAATATCCACAGGATCAAGATATGTGTGCAGAATGGGCTCGCCGTTCGGCGCTTCGGCGGGAGCTATCAAATTAGCCCCAGCCAACGCGATAGCAGAAGAAAGCCCCAACGCCATGAGCTTTTGCTTTAATGACATAGGTCAGTCTCCTTTAAAATGAGGTTAGCCTTAGCGCGGCCAACGGTTAGATCAACGGTGAGGTAGCCGCCTCTAACAGCTGATGTTTTTAGTGTCTTTCAACGTCCGTAGCGGCAATGTCGAACACCACGGCAACACATACCCACCACGACCACCATTGCAGCGGCCGCTTTTGTTCAGCAGGGGTTAGCTAACGAACAGCTATTTGGATGTTTACGAACAAGAAATAACGCCAAATAAAAAGGGCCCCTAAAAGGAGCCCTTGGCAGAGGAATAACGTGCGACTGAATAAATGTAACCTTAGCAAGCGTATACAAATGTACTCGATTTTAAGGGCCTTGAAAGCGCCAAAAGTGTCGCTAAAAGCGACAATAGTGTCGTTTCGGAATTTGTAAATATGTGATACGTGAAAACTTAATCACAGAGGATTTATTGTTTTACTTATCACTTAAGTGATAAACAACTACCAATCAAAGATTATTTCAACTGGTAATGATCTACTTTAGATGCTGACAAACTTTTTATTATGTGGCCAAATTGTTTAAGCCGCCGACCAAAACAACATGGAAAAGGTATGTCATTAAAGGACTCTGTAGACGAAGTATTAAGGAAAATAGGAAGAAATATAATGCTCTTCCAAGAACTTGAACATTTATTAAAGTTTATTGTTGCAAATGGAGAGTTATCAGGATTTTCAAGAGATTTAGAGAAGATAAAAGCAGCACGGGTTAAGAATATCAGTAAGCAAACGATGGGGACGTTGGTTGGACAGTATATTGAAAATACCAACCTTGATAGCGAAGCTATCTCATCAGAACCCGAAGTTATCGATGACGCATATTTATCTTTTCGTTTTCACTTAGAATGCGACGCTACAAACTATGAAGCAAAAAAAGTACGCTTAGCCAATTTAGTTTCAAATAGAAATAAGCTGGTCCATCATTTACTACCGAGATTTGATAGTAATTCTGTAGACAGTTGTCGGATTATTGGAGATGAACTTGACGAGCAGAGTAAAGAAATACGGGAAGAAATTGAAGACTTAAAAGCCAATGTGAATGCCTTAGATAGGGCTAAAAATCTTCTTGTAAGCTTTCTCAATTCAGAGGAAGGCAAAAAAATCATGGAATATTCTTATTTAATAAATACTCCCTTAGTCATAATGTTAGGGAAGATTGCCGTTCAAAGGCAGAGAGCAGATGGTTGGACATTGATAAATACTGCAGGACAACTACTAAAGCAACATCTACCTGAAGAGGTTGCGGTATTGAAAGAAAACTATGGACATAAATCGTTAAAGAGTCTCATCCTTGCAACTGAGATATTCGATATGCATGAAGAGACGACAGATAAAGGCGGTACTAGAGTCTTATACAGATTGAAATCTGGATGTGAATTGTCATTTGCCAAGCCTGCGGATGAACAGATCATATTGACCTCAAAGCTAATCTCTAACTCTGGTGATTAGTGATAGTTCAGTAACTACATCTCTCACCAATCAAATCTTACTGAACTACGATCTAGTCCACCTCAAAAGATCTAAAAGTTGTGGTATTCGATCATAGATCGAAGCGCTAAATCCTTACCAACTACATTGCAGGTTAATCCTTTAAAATCAGTAAATAACAATCTAAATTAAGAGAGCTTTTTTTTAGCATTAATCAATGCTCACAAAACAACAACCAACCTCCCCAAAATTCTCATATGTAGTGAAGCATTGCGCGTCACCGCCCCCGCAGTGAAGGCAGCCGGAAGGACCCTTGAAGATCAAGGGCCTAAGTGAATGCTATTGAAACGATGCTAAACCTCGTTTTAGCCTGTAACCAGTTTGAGGAAAGTACACAACCTCCTCGCTTTCTAGATCAAAACCTGCACACATACGTGAGCCACAGTACAATAAATACAACGGCTGATTTAACTCTGCTTTAAGGCTTGTGACCATATTAAATGGATGCTCTTTTGTTGCGGAAGTTATTGGTTTCTGTTTTTCAGAAAACTCTTCAACAATATGATTTTTAATGTACATCGCATTGTTCATTCCATCCGCTTGAAAACTTTTAAGACCCAAAACAATTACTACAAATGATACAAAAAACATTAAAGCACGAAAGGCTGGTGCTAAATATGGCCAAGAAGGCCAAGAAGAATATTTACCCTTAAAATTCAACCTCTTGTATATCTTCCGTTTAAAACGAATACATTTTTTTAAATTACTATCATTTTTAGTTATCCTACTAACTTCGCTAATAAAGATAGCTCTTAGCCAAAAGGTAACAACCAATAAATAAAATATAGTCACTGACTTATTAAGTGATAAAGTAAAACCATCAAAGACAATAGAATGAAAGTTCCTTTCTAAAACATCAGAATCCAAACCTAAAACCCTGAAATATCCATTAACATAAAATGAACTACAGCAATAAAAAAATGCTGTAGTTAAAGTTATAAAAATCGCACTATTCTTTAAAAAATCTTCAAACTTCATAAATCCCACTACATCCATGTTTACGACTGAAGACGCTGAGATTAATCACTACCCTATAGATTTTCAACAAAAACTATTAAGGACAGTGAGTTAACCCAATCTCTGCTCTTCTCAACCAATACACATACGACTTCTTACTGTCGAACCCCATCAATGCCCACTGACCTTTGCACACGTAACAGGTGCGAATCGCCCGAATACAGTTTGGCGATAACCGCTCAATCATCCTATCGAACTGGACCACCTGCTTAGGAACGCTCAACTCCCTAACCAACGCACATCCATAAACCTGCACCTCACCTAACTTATCGCAAGCACTGCGATTAGTGAAACCTTTCCCGAGTTCTTGGAACGCCCAATAACGCCCCCAGGCATTGAGCCCAGCACGAAGGGCTTTCATGTTAATAACCTGCTCTTGCGCATCACATACTCGCATTAGCCACCTCCGTGATCTGGTCTATCGATAAATGGAATACATCATCCACTATTGAGCGCAGGTGGTTATAAGGCACGTTACTCTTGCCATTCTCCCATCGCTGATACGTTCGGCGGCTTATCCCGTAAAACGCCGCCACTTCGTCCTGAGAAAGCCCCTTAATCGCCCTGCCTGTTTTTAGAATTTTTGCAGCTGGATGACTCATAAAACCACCTTAATTTGTGCCATTGCATACTCTTGTAAGGCTGATGCAACGATCATCACAGCCACCCACTCGCACCAAGGGTTTGAGCACTCCCAACATTCGCGGACGATCTAGGGATTATCTCGGGCGCAACCTCACTAAAACCGAGCGAAATTAAATGCGCGTGATACGCATCAAGCGCACTCAACATGCCCTTATCCAAAGTCGAATGAACATAGGTACGCAAAAGCACAGGCAAGGCATGATTAAGCAACCGCTCACCCACCATAGTATCTACGCCCATGTCTTGAATAATCGTCCGGCAAAGCTTGCGCAAATCATGCGAGGTAAACTCCTTAAACCGAATCGTCTCACTCCAATAATGCGCAGTGCGCTGGCTAATAGCGCCCACATCACCCGCAAACAAAAACGCCCGTTTACCCACATTTTTAAGCTGCCACTGCAAATAATGCTGGATCAACGCCTTAGCCGTAGGGGTTAACGGTAGCCGGTGCTCTTGGCGGTTCTTCGCGTTCGCCGCAGGAATAAACCAAAACTCACCCGCAAAATGCTCCCATCGTGCCAAGCGGGTTTCACCAATGCGCGTGCCAAACATCAGCATCAACATAAACAACATCGCCACCGGCATAAATGCATCACGCAACGCCACAAACAACGGCCCTAAGTCCGACTCCATCAATCGCGTATCAGGCTTAGGTGATAAGGTTAAACTCATCGTCACTCGATACCCCATCAGAGGATTAAGCAATAACAACCTAAAATCCGCCGCCAAACTCAACGCCCGCTTAAGCACATTCACACTCAAACGAATATAATGCGGCGCATAACCCTCATTCAGCATCAGCTTCACCAACGCACTATCGACCACCAAAAACGACAACTCAGCCAAGGCCACATCCCCCAACTTAGGCAACAACTGCTTACGCATAATCGACCTACAGTTATCGCGCCAGCTCGGGCTTAAGGTCGTATTACCATCCAAATAATCCCCATACCACAACAGCAAATCAGTCACAGTCGCAAACTCACCGCGCAACACATCCGCGCCCGCACTGCGCTTAGCCAGCATCACAGGTAAATCCGCTAAAAACGTCTTAATGCACATGCTCGGCCACACGCCTTGCTTCTTCCAAACCGTTTTATCACCCTCATTAATCACCAAATGCACACTCGCCTTCGTCCTATCCGCCGTCGCCCGTAAACGCAGCTCAGGAAACTGCGGGTCCCTAAAATCCCGCGTCAAACCGCCACGTAACCAACGGCGCAGCGCAGCATCGTTCAACTTACCTACCTCAACCCCGCTAGCAGCCATCGTTTGCCCCCTTAAGCCCAAGGTTTGCCCGTAAATTAGCAATAATCGATTTCGCCTTTGCCGCCTCAGTGGGCCGCGTCACCGTTTCAGGTAATGCCTTTGGCAACTCAATATCGGTCAACTCACCACGGCTAAAGCGCCGACACAACACTTTGTAATTGCGCTCAAACGTCATCAACACATCCTTTTCAAGCCCAGTCGCAAACATCCAACTGCCCGTCTCGCGCACTGCCAAGCGCACCACATCATGGCTCCACGTATGCTTGTCAGGGTGATGGTAATGGCGCGTAGCCTCCTTAAACGCCGCTTCCAACTTGGGCAATCCCAAATCACAGGCAGTGGGTTGGCACCACAAGGCAAACTGGCGCGGTGTCGGCCAAAACTGCCTATCGCCCTGCTCGCGTCTAGCGCGATTCAGCCCCGCTTGCACTTGCTCGCGGCTCGCAATTCCCTGCGCAGCCAAAGTTTTAAGCCACTCACCTTTGTGGGTCGCTTCGTCCTCCGGCCGTGGCGCACTTACCGGAAACAACACCCGCAACTTGCTAAACACGCTGTCCACAATCGCCATATCCATTGCCGTCGGCTCAGGTTGCATCACCCGTTCGCCCTGCCCAACCAGCGGCTGGCGGATTAAGGTCTGCAGTGATTTCATGCTCGTATTTTGCTTGGCAGTCATATCAAGGGATCCTCAGGGTCATACACCGCATGGCGCCAATCCACTTGCCCAACGGCAGTTGCTATCGGTCTTGGCAACGGCGTTAGCCAATGGCGTTCGCGGATAAACTTGGTAATACCCAACACAAACTGGCCGTTAGCACTAAAGCCCCAACTTGCATCCAGCGCCGCAGCCTCCTTCAACCAAGTCACCGCCAACACGCAATCGGCATCGGTCAGCTTTTCGGCCTTCCACGCTTTCCACGCAGCCGAATCCGACCCGCCTTTGCGATGGGCTGGGTAGGCTTTAAAAAACGCATTGAAAACCGACTTAGCACTCGTTGCTGGACAACTATCTTTTAAAGATTCATTGATAGGTTCAAAAGAGTGATAGATTCCGGTGCTATCTGGTGGCACAGGGGGTGTGCTATCTGGTGGCATACCTATGCTATCTGGTGGCACCTCTTCGGTGCTATCTGCTAGCACAGGGGGTGCTACCTCGTAGCAGATTGAAATCGTGTAAATATTGGTTAAATTTCCCTTAGGTCCCTTACGATTTTTAATCGTCACAAACCCCATATCAACCAAGGCCGCAATATGCTTTCTCACTGTGCTATGACCAATCTCGCACTGATCAGCAATATGCTGATGGCTCGGCCAACATTCACCATTATCGTTCGCGTTATCGGCCAGCTTAATCAACACCAGCTTACGCAGTGGATTACCCACCTTGGCCTTCATCGCTTTTACCATCAATTCCATGCTCATAAGCCACCGCCTAACTGCGCGACAGCCAGCACAAAATTGACGAAATCATCATGTATACGTAACATGTAATCGCCTCACATAGGTATTAAGCCCGCGCTCAGTCGCCAAACTTCAGCGGGCTTTCTTATTCTCGATAAGTAATCGATGCGTGTTCGTGTACCATCATCAACAACCCGCCTTACCGCCGTGACTCGCTAAATACGGATACGCCAGCTCTAACGCTGCCATGCTGGCTTGCGTGGTCGCCGCCGACTCTTTTAACTCGCGGTGCGCCGCCACTAACTGCTCGCGCTTGGGCTCCTCGCCCAAATGGATCACCGCCACTTGCGCCTCGGCGTTCTCTTTGGTGAGCGACGCTGCCATATCGGCCACATGCAACACATGGCCGTCATTCATGCGGTCCGCAATGACCGTCACCCCAGTGCAACCAAACACATCGTTGAGATACTGCACTCGCAATTGCTCGGGCAATGCCGCCACCAGTGCTTGCTCAACATGAAACAAGCGATCAACCTGCGGATGTTGGCCTTCGTACTGGCCGAGCCAACGAAACAGCTTTTGGGCATTAATTCGCGCATCGTTGTGCACGTCTTGCGTGCTCGCAAAGCTAATGCCCTCCGCCGCTAATACCTCGCTTAGCCCAAGGCGCTCAACCGCCGCAACAAAATCAATCGCCAGCGCAAAGCGTGTCATCTTGGGTAACTCCAACACTCGATGAATCGTTTTCATTAACAAATTCAAGCGGCTATCTTTTTTACGTGAACTGGTTTTCATGTGTACTGTCCTCCTTCAAACTAAAGTGAACCTAAGCCACACTTGCCGACTCAGGATTATCTAAAACAACGACGGGGTTAACTTTGAGTGCGCCATCAGTTAGGCGCTCAATTTGATAAGCACGGAGTTCGGGAACGTCTTCACCCCATTGACTAATTGCAGAAGGTTTGATGTTCAAAACCTGAGCTAGCTTGGTTTGAGAACCATAAAATTTGACGGCATCATCTTTTGTCATGGGTTGATCTCCACACTGAAAAAATAAGTTTTCTTACACAATAGAAAGAAAGGAAACTTATGTCAACAAAAGATAAGATCACTTACATGAAAACACTCGGTCAGCGCATACGCGAAAAGCGTAAAGAATTAGGTATCACCCAAAAAGCACTTGGTGCTTTAATTGGGGTTTCTGCTGTTGCAGTAACTCAGTGGGAAAAAGATGAGACAGCCCCAAAGGGCGCAAATTTATTTGCTTTAGCGAAATCATTGAAATGTGATCTCAGCTGGCTTCTAAATGGGCAAGTCGCTGTAAAACCTGAATCGAATGCGGAATGGGCTGGCGGTTTTGATCTATGGGACAACGATAGTCCACTGGGTGAGGATGAAGTCGAAATCCCCTTTTACGTGGATATCGAACTCTCGGCGGGTGAAGGCATTGTTGAAGGTGTTGAGTATAAAGGCCCTAAGCTCCGCTTTGCAAAAAGCAGCCTTAAGCGTCAAGGTGTAAACACGGACCATGCGGCCTGTGTAAAAGTGAATGGCAACAGCATGGAACCTGTATTACCCCACGGCTCAACGGTGGGCGTGGATACCTCAGCCACCGAAATAGTTGATGGTAAAATGTATGCCATTAACCACGATGGCATGATGCGCGTCAAAATGCTCTACAAACTCCCCGGTGGTGGCCTGCGTCTACGCAGTTACAACCTCGACGAATACCCAGATGAACATCTGGATACTGAAAAGCTAAAACACATCAAGATCATCGGCAAAGTGTTTTGGTACTCGGTATTAATTTAGTCTGTATATAAATACAGTATTTCAATAATTTACTTTATCTTCTTCAGTTCAAAATTTCTTTGTTACCCATTTGTAATTTATTTTTTATCGTGTAAAGTCATCAGTAGGATACAGTGATATTTCGTAGAAAATATCGAATTCGCTTGTATTTTAGACAGAGAAATGGATAATGTCGCGGCCTTAGAAAGTGGGTCTGTTTACACTATGTAACAGGCCTTTTGTGTCTAAGCTGCTATACTAAATATGGAGTAATAATTATGAAGGGGGGATCTGCTATGCTAATCGCCACCATCATGTCAGCTTTTTCTTCAACTCCAACGGTTGAAGCTAGCATGCTTGTATCAAAGCCAAACGCTATTTGTAATCGTCACTGTGATAATGTAGCTAGTGCAAGTTCAGTGCTAAGCTCTATTGAGAGTCGCAGAGAAGAGCTTACTTGCATTCTTAAAAGCTTTAGAGAGCATTATTATAATCTTTGTAATGATGTTGAAACTGTTGATCATAATGAATATGACCAACTTAAAAACCTTGAACTATTCTCTCGAGGAATGAGTGAATTTATGAAGGGTGTTTTAACTAATGAAGCTGATTCTATAAAGATTGAACATGGTGAAGAAGTGTATGATTCATTCAGACACTTAGTAGCCATACATGGTCAAGTTCGTAAAAATATCAGTAATATTTTAGCCTTATATAAAGATGAAATGGGTGAAGTAGAAACGATTCATAATACTGAATTTGAACCGACTGAAGAGTTTATTGCTGCAGCTTATCAAGTTAGCGAAAACTTGTATCATACACATTAACACTATTCATAGGGACGTGTAGTGGCAGCAACAGTAACATTCGAACAAAATTTAGAAAGTCAGCTTGCGGCCAAAGGTTTCAAGTTGACTCAACTAAAGAATGACCTAGAACTTTACTTTTCTTCTGAAAAAACTAAACGAGCTTACTACTTAGGGAAAGATACTCCTTATCGTGATCCTAAGCATGTTAAAGATTCTGAGCTACATCACATTCATATTTTTGTTAAAGGAATTTCTTGCCCACAAATATGGGGTGCAGCAAGAACAAGTAATTCTTATATTGTTTATACTTTTGGTTATTTTGATGAAGATGCAATACATGTAATTGACTTCTTAAGTGAACAAGCACATGAAAAAAGTCGAGCAAATAACTATAGTCTAATAATCCAATATAAAGTTGTTGCAGATAACTTCAGAACAAAATTCTAAAACCCGCTTTTGCGGGTTTTCTTTAGCTATTTATTTTCACTTAATCCTGCCAATTCACCACTTTACCATCTCGAACATACGCATAACGCTGGCCGTACATACCATCCCTAAAAACCCATTGTTCAGGACCATAAGCTGAACGATTAATTTTTATTGCCCAGCCCCAGCTTTGCTCTAGCGCCTCAACGCTCATGCCAACCTCAACCTTCCCTGCTTTGATCAATGCATTTTCCCAATCACTGAATTGGCTTTCATCATAAGCGTGCGGGTCTACCTTTGGATGATCATTCTTAATTACCACATCAACGGATGACTGCTCAACGCCATCAGGACAAGGTATGTCCTGCATCACTAGCTTACCCTCGATTTCACACTTGAAAATCTCAGCAAATACAGATTGAGACAAAGACAGCGCAGCTAAAACCGATAACGTTAGCATAAAATATACTCGTCTAAAAAAGACCATAAACCCTCCTTAGTTCAATCGCTTACTCTACCTTACCACTCGTTCAAAAAACCATCAAAACAAAAACACTTAAAAATAAGTTATCTTTCTAATTGACGAAAAAGATAAGTTAACTTATCTTTAGGCCTGTACCCACTACCGAGGACAGGGAAATGATTCTAGCGAAAGTTCACACCACACCTAAGCAACGCGATGAGTTTCGTCTACTGGTTGCAATACGTTTTGCCTGCTTGATGGCGCTGGCCAAGGGCCACACCGACCCAATGGATTGCCCACGGGTGCAAGCCCGATGCGCCGAACTGGTCAAGCATTTTGCCTATCACCACCCAAGCGCTGCCTTTTACCGCCAGTTCATCCGCCACACGGGCGAACTCGGGCTCAACTTCTGCCTGCGCTTTACCGAGCCCCAACAAGGTTTGTACGGCAAGGTGATGGTGTGGCGTAACGAACAGGCGGCCACTAACGTGCATCCGCTGCAACTCACCCAAGCGGAGCAACCAACATGAAAGGCATCAACACCGCGTTTTTGCTTATGGCCCAGTTCAACAAAGTGATAGTGCCACTGGATCAAATCAGCAAAGAGTATTTTGGCCTCGAACCGCGTACCGCGGCCAACTATGCCAAAGCCGGCCGCTTGCCCTTAGCCGCCTTTCGCACCAGTAACAGCAACAAAGCGCCTTGGATGGTCAATGTCACCGACCTTGCCGAATACCTCGACAAGCAACGCGACGCCGCCAAGCAAGATCAAATCAACCTAGCGTAATCAGCGGCTCAGTGGGGAGGTAACTATGTTTTTTGTTTACGGCGTGTCCATGACCTTAGCGAAAAATCAAGCGGCCAAAAAGTGCAGCACCTCTGTAGGCGCGCACCCTAACCGCCGTCAACTGAGCCCCGACGAGTACCAAGCAAAGTTGGATGATATGGCGCAGCACTTGTTTGAAACCATGAAGCCACAACGCCTGTCGCATTCGTTATCGACGCCCGCGCTGTGCCAGCAATATATCGTTTTAGCCATGACCCAAGAAGCCCACCGCGATGTGCATATTCGCTATCACAAGCTGTCGGACAAGGTGAACCCCAAAACCAAGAAACCCATCATCAATCTGGTGGTGTTTAACGGCGAAGCCGCAGCTTAGCTCGGCTGATTCAAAAGGAAGGAATAGCGTATGAAACACCCAACGAGAGAGTCATTTTTAAACGATGTGGCCGAACATCAACTCACCATTCTTAAAGATGATGGGGTGTTCCGCCACATGGTACTCAGCCAAGGCAGCTTTGAGCATCGCTTTGAAATCACCACATGGCCGCAGCATCTGTGCATCAGTGGCGATATGGGCTGTTACGTATTTTCTCGGGTTCAGGACATGTTTTGCTTCTTTCGCCAAAGCGGTGATGACTGGGGCGTGAATGCGAGTTACTGGGAAGAAAAGGTGCTGGCTGAGTGTAAAACCGATGGCACTCGTGAGTTTGATGCCAAAGAAGCCGATCAACGCCTTGAGCAGTTTTTGCAGTGGTTTGTCGAAGGGCTCGACCCAACGAACGAAGAAGAGGCAGAGACGATTAGCAGCGCGACCAATGCCGTTAAGGAGTTTACCCAAAACCGCGAGAACGCCGAGTGGGATGTGGTTTATCGCCTCAATAATTGGGATGAAGAAGATGCGGGCGGCATGACATTGGATGATTTTTGGGATGGCTGGAAAGACCCCTTCACCTATCGCTTTATATGGTGCTGTTTCGCGATTGTTTTTGCCATCCGCCAATACGACGAAGCCACCCAAAGCAAGGAGGCAGCATGATGGATATGTGTTACTCAATGCCCGCTGTGATGGGCGTACAAGGCGGTAAAGTGTTTTACACCGTTATCATGTCAATGCGTGTACTGGTTCGTATGTTACGCATTGACGATGCCGGCAGTGTGCTCGACCGCAGCCAGCGCAAAGTTAACCCTGCCCGTGCTAAATCCATTGGCAATTACATGGTGGCGAATCCAACGGGGTATTTTCTGCCAGGCATTATCGGCGTGGTTGAAGTACCCACTGGTGGCGATGCGCCAAAGTTCGAAGCGTCCGAAATCAGCGGCGTGGTCGGCGTGTTAAAAGTCGGCCTTGATTCGATTATCAAGTTGTTCGATGGCCAGCACCGCGCCACAGGTATCGCAAAGGCACTGGAAAAATCACCGGAGATAGCCCAAGACTCAATCTCTATCACCCTATACATGAATTTATCGCTGCAAGAACGCCAGCAAGCGTTTACCGATATCAACCAAAATGCCAGCAAACCGCCTCAAGGTTTGTCAGATACCTACAACCACAGGGATGAGCTATCAAAGCTCACCATGGATTTAGTGAAACAAATCGACTGGATGCAAGGCCGTGTTGATTTTGCGACAAACAAACCGACTACACAGAGCGAATTTTATTGGTCCTTTAAACAAATTAAAGACGCCACGGCCATCATGCTGGGTACCAAGAAAAACTTTGAGCCATTCCACGCCGCCCTTGCCTATGACTTTTGGAACACCATGGGCGCAGCAATGGAGTTCCAATCCCTTGGCAGTAAAGAGCGCGAAACCAGTTTATTTACCACCACGGTAATGCTTAAAGCGCTGGCGAGCGCCGCAAACGTGGCTGAGTCCATCGGCCAACGCCACTGGCGCCACGCTTACCAAAACCTCGTTTGGAGTCGCAACAGCCAAGACTTTACCGGCCGCTGCATTTGCCCCAAAACAGGCAAGTTACTCGCGAACGCCGATGCCGTGACACTGACATCAAACCTCATTCTTAAAACGATGCAGCAAAAGCTCGACCCCGTTCGCGCCAGCGTTGAAAGAACGTTTTTCCCTGAGGTGGCAGCATGAACCACTTACTCCCAGGCTTTGAATCACAAGAGCGTGTTGCGTTATTGCTATCGCTTACCCGCATTAGCTCGCCCGAGGTGATCGCCGCGTTAACGCTGCATTACACCAGCGCCCTACCCGCAGAACGCGCGGCGGCTCGCCACGGTATTGAACTGTCGAACTTTATGCGCGGGCAAAAGAAGCTAGAGCAAATCGCCGCCACGGTCGAGGCCATTAAAGCCATCGACTGGGCCAAGCTGCAATCAAACCCTTTGCTAACAAGCCCTTTGCAAACGAAGCAGGTGGCCTAAATGACTCAATCAGCGGCGTTTCGCCATCTGTTAAATCATTACCGCAGCCATAAGTTAAGCCTGTTACTCAAGGCTACAACGGGCGACAGCATCAAAATCGCACTGGCACTGGGCGCGTTAGATTGCCTGTACTGGCAAGCATTGGGCAACGGCTTAACCAACCTCGCTAAGGGCATTAGCCGCACCATAGTGTATTCGTACCGATACCACCCAATGCGCCTGCCCTGCCATTCGCCTGTCAGCCAAACAAGCAACAACCAAAACAAGGAGGCGGCATGAATACGTTCAGCACTAAAGCGGGCGTGGTCACGCTATCTAAGCCCTACTTCACCTTGATGTGCGATCAGCAACAAATCGAAGTGAAGTACACCCCAAACAACTACCACGGCTGGGGCATTTGTAAGTCTTTTAACGCCATCGAGTGCAGCGACTTCGGCCAAGCCGACGCCGAAGTATTCGCACTCAACGCAGAATCAAAACTCAGGATAAAAGGAGAAGCAGCATGAACCCAATACAAGCAGCAACTGTAGAACGTGAAGAAGGTTATTGGACCCATCCAGATTTGCCCGAGTGGGATGAAGGTGTGACCCGCGCAGATTGTGAAGCATGGGCTGCACGCCAAGGCGGCGAGTTTGTGGCGATTTGGTTTGAACTCGATGCGCCTGAAAATCAGATCGAGCGCTACTTTGACGAGGGCGACACCGATATCAGCGATTGGCAACCCGTTTGCGACAAGGCCGGCTCATTCCTGCTGAGTATTCACGACACCGAAGATAGCCCCGTCGCACTGTTTTTCGCGCCGAAGGCTAGGGAGACGGTGTAACGCTTCAATCATCCGACGCGTTGAAGCTAATCGGCCAATCTGCTTTGAACATCTTTAGAAACAGCTCTGTGCGGAGCCGCATGCATGGTGTTGTAGGGCAGGTTAGACACCTCCGACTATCCAATTATAAAATTACTCTCTCACTTCAAATAGTGCCATTTTGTATGTCACTTCTAATAATTTCCAAAACTTGATCATGTAATTCTTCACCATGATAATATTTAAAGTCTGAAGCCGTATCTCTTTCAAAGTGATATTTACTTTGCTTACCATTGCTGTCATTTGATACAAAAATCACAAATTCATCAATATTCTCTGCAAATCTAATTGTGTAGTTATTATCACTTACTATCATTGGAAATGTTTTCGTAACATTAAAACTAGTTAAGCTCGTCATATACTCGTCCTTTTTTATAACATTTTTAGTGCGCTGCGCGAGTACTTATTTAGACCAGTAAAAACGCGCATAGTTAATTACTTACAGTAAAAGGAACCTATCAGTTCTTTAACAAATAAACCATGCGGAAAAACACAGATGCGCGGGTTCCAAACCTACCACCCAAAGCAACGTGCAAGTAAGCAATTGATTATAAATAACATAAACTGACACCAGCCCTGTAAGCGCACACAACTATATTTCGTTTTAATCCGTGAAATGTGATCAAATCGAATAATACTGTATACATAAAAACATCTAAGACTGAGTCGTTATGAATACCAAAGACAGTTTCTATGCCCGAATGTAAGGAATAGGCAGCAAGACAGGCAAGGCAGGGAACTTGTCGCTCGGGACCTAACCAACTTTTTTAGCTCTGTTTAAACGCCTTGTTGAACGAAGCCGCTTTGCGGCAGGAACAAGATAAAGCCATCCTTTTGCCCCTCATCCTAAATACTTGCTAGACGCGACCTGCTTCGGTCGCAAACCTAGGAGTATCA
>NZ_JAHKQZ010000033.1:0-38048 GCF_019345585.1 Shewanella sp. NKUCC05_KAH | reverse complement strand
CCTTCAAATTCTCAATCCGCTATTTGCATAATAAAGTGTCAACAACCAGCATCGGGCTTGTTCAACACTGGGATAAGGTCGCGGCTACGCGCGGCCTATCCTTATTTGTTAGGCCAGAAAATTAAAAATTACATAACTCATTATAAATAAAAAATTGGTGCAGTGAGAATATTGAATAATTAATTAACGATTATTTTTCCATTTCTCTCTGATAGACTCACTGAATCTCCTATTTTATAGATATAAACTAATAATCCATTGTCAGCTTCAAATTTGCAGTCAACTCCACTTGAATTCTTGTAAGAAATTTCTATAAGTGTTGATTTGGCCGTGCCAGTAAGGCTTCTGTTTCTAGTGATGAAATTAGTGACTACACCAGAAACTCTGCTGCCTGTAAATAACAGGTGTAATCTATAAAATAATAAAGCTATGGCGAGTACAAATAAGGAGTAGCTTAAGATTGTGAGGTACCAATACATACCTTTCCCTTTTGAAAGTATGAAGTAGTTATGTGTGTGCCTAACTATTTCGAGATAATCCGTTAAGGAAAACGCAATGCCTTTGGGCTGGTTCTCGCGCTCATTACCGATAAAAGGCAGTAGATTTTTAGGTTGTTCATCTTTTAATGCGGCCCGAATGCGCAGCTGAATACTGGTATGGTCGGATTGTTCTGGCGTATCCGCTATTTGGGCTCTAATCGGATTCAAATCAACGTAGGCCATACAGGTTAACACAGCGGCTTCATCGAGTAAGGCTTGGGCTTTAAAGCGTCCTTCCCAAAAACGACCAGTACAGTTATCTTCTTGATTTGCTTGCCTTGCTATTGGTTCATTCAAACATCGTGCTCTTTTGAAAACTTAGGCATGAAATATCGCATAATCGGTTGCGGTAAATGGCAATTGAATGCTTTAATCGATTGACCTCATGCGCTTCAACTAACTCTCCTTGAACGAATTTTTGCGTTAAGTCATCACCTTTAAACAGCTTATGCCATTGCTCAAGTACTAGTACTTCGCGGTCAGTCCAACGATTGGCACTGTCGATATCGACCCGCAGCACCACATGCAGATGATTCGACATCACCGCAAAGGCTGCCACATCAATGGCAAAAACGGCTTCAAGTTCAAACAGTAGTGACTCAACCCAACCACGGCGATGGTCATAGTTTTGTCCAGAATAGGTATCATCGCCACACAAAAACGCACGCCGAACAACGCGGCTACAGCAATGGTAATAGGGCGTATCTTCAAGACTAATTTGAGTTCTGCGAGGGCGCGGCATACAAACCTCCTTGTTTAATGCTTAACCCAAGCATAGTCGGAGGTTAACAACTGCGCCATTAAGGCTGGGTGTCCAGTTAACTCATAGTTAACTCCTTGCTAAACCCGAGGTGACCATATATGTCCCAGCTTTTCTTTCTATACTTTGATTGAGAGTGCGCGGCATATAAACCTTATTTATATGCTTACAAAAAGCATAGCTAGAAGTATTATGCCACGCTTTTAAGATTATGTGTCTTTGTTTAATCTTTTATTTGTTTTATCCTATTCATCGTAATGAGCAAGATTAGATGCGAAATATTTACCATTAACAATTGTGTCATTTCGATAAATAATCTTAATTCTCTTAACTTAAATAATATCTCATTATTACCACGGAATTCCAGGTAAAGTGTCGGTGCAATCCATTGCTGCAATAACATTCCAACTTGTATAAGTTGATTTATCTCTATAAGGTGGGAGCGGGAATGATTCAAATGATTGTGAAATATGATGGTAGTTCTGATTATAACCTTTGCCCGTAGTTACGTTTACAACTAGAGCCTTGCACCCCCCAGTGACATTCATGTAGGTCATGGTCAATCCTTGCCATATAAAATATTTATTATAATCTCTGTCAATTGCTCTAGTTTCAGGGAATGCTGAATCAACTCCAATATCATTTAAATATTCTGCAATGTAGCCTTTTACGACTTCTTCGCCATTTTTCTTAATGATCATATCAGGGCTTTCTGTAACTGCTGATGCATTAAAAGATAAAGAAATCAATAATGCTAAAGTTCCATTTTTCATGCGATATATCTCCATTTAGTTAATGTGAAAATTAATAAATCACATGTATAATATACGTGTCAATAAAATAATTTTTTTAAATAGATTTAATATTTACTGGTTTTATTTTTTAAAATAATTTTTATACGCATTGATATGTGATATTAGTAGTTGATGGAGCAATAAATCGAGCCATCCATAAAAAAAGATATGGATGTCCCCGCTTTTTTAATTGCGATCTAACGACTCAAAATCCCAAGGAATACGCCATCCCCTCGGAGTGCCGCAGGGCGAATAGAGCTCTTGATTTAATAAAGAGTGCGTGAGTTCGGTCATGGATGACCGACTAGCTTTCGCAGGTGCAGGGACGCATCCTTCGGAAGCGATAGCAATTTTGGCAATGAGCACAAGGGGCTTTCAACTCCGTCGGGGGCGTCTTGGAGCATCCAAGGAGGGTAGGACGAGCAGTCCTCCTTGGTCGGGTGTGGGGTGAAGCCCCACGACTTTGATTTTGATTAAAAAATTCAAATGAAGTTTTGAAAGCTTAACGTCGATATTCCTCGTACTCGCTAGAGCTATATAAAAACTAAATTTTAGTAAAAATGGAGTTTATTACACTTTGCTTACCCAATGCAGGCGGGCAGATATTCTGATAACTCAAGCAGGTTATAATCTGGGTCGCGGATATAGACAGAGTTTATCCGGCCTGTGGCACCAGTTCGTAGCACTGGTCCTTCAATGATTTCAATCTGAAGTGCGTTTAAATGCGCGATCACTTCTTCTATGTTGTGGCTGACCACAAAACACAGATCGGCACTGCCGGGCATGGCTGCTGCGGCTTTAGGTTCAAATTCTGCGCCCGCTTGGTGCAGGTTAATCTTTTGGTCGCCAAAACTTAACGCAATACGCTGATTGCCAAATACCACTTTCTTCATCCCGAGCACGGCTTGATAAAATTCGACACTGGCGGCGATGTCTTTTACGGTTAAGACCAAATGATCTAAGCGGGTTACGCGCATTTTACTTTCCTTAGAATGGCTCAGAGTGGGCCCTGAATTTGAACGCTGTCTCTATGCTTGAGACTATTACTGCCAGATACCTTACATCATGTGCTGGTGCAAAAGTGACTCTGTGGTAGCATTTGTGGCGTTTTTTGCGTAAATATTTTATGCCTTCTATATTCCTATGACTGAATGAGAGTGTGATGAAAAAAACCTTAGCCCGCGGCTTAATGAATCTATTACCTATGGCCTTGAGTTTGTGGCTGTTTTGGTCGTTGTTTGTATCGTTAGATGGTTTGGGAATTGTAATTTTAGAGTTGGTAGGGATAAACCAACACTTTGTCGGCGCGGGATTTATGCTGGTGGTGGCATTAGTTTTTGCCGTGGGCTTGCTGTTTTCGGTCAGCCCGATTGTGTGGCTTTATGGTTGGCTTGAGCGCCAGTTGATGCGTTTCCCATTGTTTAAATCGGTTTATGGCAGTATCCGTGATATCGCCTCTTTGATGAATCGTGACGGTAAGCCAACAAGCCAAAAGACAGTGCTAGTGAAACAGGCGAATGGCAGTTTTGTGGTGGGCTTTATTATGACGGATACGCCGCCACAGCCCTTGTTAGATGCGCTACCAGAGGGCGATTGGGTGCCTGTGTTGTTCCAATTGAGCTATCAAATGGCGGGTGTGACGAGCTTAGTTAAGCGGGATGATTTAATTATGGTTGATTGGTCGTTTGAGGAGGCGATGCGCTTCAATTTAACTGCTGGTATCTCGCAGTCACCGACTAAGTAATCCGATGAAGGTTTGTGCGTTTTAGCGTTTAAAATTAAATTTGATGATTTTTGTGGTATAATTTTTTGGCGGCCAATATGGTTGCCATTTTTTATGCTGAATATTCTAGTAATATATTTGTTTTATGCTAAAGGTGGGTATTAGCTGCCTTAGTGGTGTTAATTCTGTTTATCCATCAATCATTGGCTTAAAAAAGTCGAGTGTTGTTAATCCCGTTGTTCAGATCCTGTCGCGTTTAGCCATAGCGAGTCGTTGCCATGATCTTTGGGATTTCCCCCATACTGGTCATAGATGAGCCACGCAGTATTAACCAAATTTTAAGTATAAGTTTTGTCCTATCTCGCCGTTGGTATGTTGAGATATTTGGAGTGTGAACCCGCTAGAAATAGGGAGAGTCAATGTCAATCAAGTCTAGTATTAATCCGCCGGTATTTTATTCGTCGGTCTTTTTCATCATCTTGATGGTGATGATTTGCGCAGTATGGCCCACAGAGGCAAACACCTTTTTTAGATCAATGCAGTCATGGATAGAAATGAAAGCCGGTTGGCTTTACATTCTAAGTGTGGCGTTTTTCCTGATTTTTATCATATTTGTCATGGTTAGTCGCTTCGGCGATATCAAACTAGGACCAGATCATTCAGTGCCAGACTACAGTTATAAAAGCTGGATCGCCATGTTGTTTTCGGCGGGTATGGGCATAGGTTTGATGTTTTTTGGGGTCGCAGAACCTGTGATGCACTATCTGGCGCCGCCGGATGCAACTCCAGAGAGTCTTATTGCCGCAAAAGAGGCAATGAAGATCACTTTCTTCCATTGGGGACTGCATGCTTGGGCGATTTACGCTGTGGTGGCATTGAGTCTGGCCTATTTCTCTTATCGACATAAGTTACCGTTATTGCCGCGAAGTGCGCTTTATCCCTTAATTGGTGAACGCATCTATGGTCCTATTGGCCATACAGTGGATACCTTTGCTGTGCTTGGCACTATGTTTGGGGTGGCGACATCACTGGGCTTTGGGGTGTTGCAGGTTAACTCGGGTCTGAGTTATCTATTTGAAGGCTTACCCAATAATGCTGTGGTGCAGGTGTGTTTGATTATCGGCATTACTTTATTGGCGACATTATCGGTATTTTCTGGTCTCGATAAAGGCGTGAAACGCTTAAGCGAACTCAATCTGGGTCTCGCGATTATTTTATTGCTTATCGTCTTGATCCTTGGCCCTACGGTTATGCTGTTGCAGGCTTTTGTGCAGAATACCGGTAGTTACTTAAGTGATTTAGTGGGCAAAACCTTTAACTTGTACGCTTATGAACATAAGGAAGATTGGCTCGGAGGCTGGACCTTGCTCTATTGGGGCTGGTGGATTTCATGGTCTCCTTTTGTCGGTACCTTTATTGCGCGTGTGAGTCGCGGCCGTACCATCCGTGAGTTTTTGATAGGTGTGTTATTTGTGCCATCGGCGCTGACCTTTCTGTGGATGACGGTATTTGGTAATACGGCGATTGATTCGATTATGAATCACGGCGCGACCTATCTTGCCGAGGCGGTGAATACCGATGTGTCAGTGGCCTTGTTTGTGTTTTTCGAGCACATGCCGTTTCCTACGTTACTTTCTGGAATTGCGATTTGTTTAGTTGTCACTTTCTTTGTGACCTCTTCGGATTCGGGATCCTTAGTGATTGATAATCTAACCTCGGGTGGTGATAACAATGCCCCCGTATGGCAGAGGATCTTTTGGGCACTGTTGCAAGGGGTCGTTGCTTCGGTATTGTTGTTAGCGGGTGGGTTACAGGCGCTGCAAACGGCGGCTATCGCCAGTGCTATGCCGTTCTTAGTGGTGATGCTATTCATGTGTCTGGGCCTATTTAAAGCCCTGAAAAATGATTGGCTGAAGATTAATAGCGTGCAGTTACACAATACTAGTGTGCAATACGCCAAAACTAATATGAGCTGGGAAGAGCGTATTGGGGTTTTAGTTTCGCATCCTACCCATGAAGAAGCGCAAGTGTTCTTGAATAATGTGGCTACGCCAGCTTTGTCTAAAGTGTGCCAACACTTTATGGCTAAAGGCATAGTGGCCGATCTTGAATACTTAGATGGCCGAGTGCGATTAGTGATCAGCAATGAGGTGAATTTGCCCTTTGTTTACGGTGTACGAACGCGTTGTTTTGACATCACTAACCCGATAGGGACTGAAATCGAGCAGGGCAATACCTTGTATTACCGCGCCGAAGTGTACCTTGAACAAGGTGGTCAGCATTACGATGTGATGGGTTATACCGAAGAGCAAATCCTCGCGGATGTGGTGACTCAATATGAAAAATACTTACATTATTTGCATCTGTCGAATGCCGATCATGCCCACGTAAGCTAAGTAACGTAAGTTAAGTAAACTAAGCCAGTAACCTAGGTCGGCTTAACCATTTACGTCTACAAATCGCGCACCATTAACCCGCAAAGTGCGGGAGATATTGCCCCAAGTGATAACTCGGATTATCCTTGGGGCAATTTTTTTAGGGTTTGTTTTAGGGATTACACTATGTCATCAGTGCCAGGCCAGAGTAAGTTAGATAAAGTATTAGCCGATGCGCGGGAGTACAAAGCTAAGCGTGAGAGCGGTTACCGTGAGCAAGCGTTAAAACTCTATCCTTGGGTGTGTGGCCGCTGTACCCGCGAATTTACCCCAAAAAACCTAAGCGAACTGACGGTGCACCACAGGGATCATAATCACGATAATAATCCATCAGATGGATCGAATTGGGAGTTATTGTGCCTGTATTGCCACGATAACGAACATTCCCGTTTTGAAGAATTGATCCGCTACGGTAGCACCACAGAAACCAAGCAAGCGGCGGCGACCTACAATCCCTTTGCTGACTTGAAATCAATGCTGAAAAAATAGTCTTGCAGGCTTTGGCTGAATAAGATTGCGCAGAGGGTGGCGTTAGCAGGCGGCGTTTAGTCTTTGTCGGTTAAACGCGCTTCGGCAGCTAACCATTTATCACGGCTTAAAATATGCTGGTTTTCACTGCCTTCAAATAACGTTTTACGGGCGGGAAGTTGCTGACAAATGGTCGCCTGTTGCGTTTCGCTACTCGTGCGCCAACTGACAATTTCATCTATATGTCGAAAGCAGCCCATGCAGTAGTCTTCATCATTTAAACCGCAGCGTGCGACGCAAGGTGAAAGCATGTGTGTCCTCTTTAGGTATTGCTGACCGCGGTTTGCAGTTAACAGTCAGGTTGAGTGCTTTTAATGGGTGCGATACTAACATTTTTTCGCATAAAGTCATCCGTAGGGCTGATTCGCTCAGCCTAATACGAGATAAGTATTTTTTACACTGGGCATGACGTGAACCAAGATAATCTGCAGCAACAATTCACTTACTCACAGCAATTTAGCAAGCTTAATCAGTTGCTTGAAAAGAGTGCTGCCCTGTGGCAAGTGCGTGCATTTGAAGTGAACGCTTTACCTTGGGCACAGGATTTTCCGCAGTTGGCCGAAGCTGTGTGGGCGCTGGCTGATGATGAGCTTGATGGACTCGATGCCGAGCAATCTTTACTGGTTAAGACGCTGTCACCGGCATTAAACCGCGATCTTAGGGCATTAGGCCAAGATTGGGACTTGTCATTACTTACCGCAGCCATTGCTGATATTACTATTACCGATACCACAAAGGTAGATAAAGCGCAGGACAGCGGTTTGTCCTTTGATGATGAGGCGCACTTTAGTGCTCACATTAAAGGCCGAAAATGGCAGCAAATTACCGCCTTTGTGCAGCATTTACCCCAGCTTAATTTACCCGTATTGGAATGGTGTGCAGGAAAAGGGCATTTGGGCCGCTTGATTGCTAAAGCCCGCGGCGCCGATGTGCTGAGTTTAGAGTGGCAGGCGCCGCTGTGTGAAGCAGGGCAGGCCTTTGCTGATAAGTGGCAGTTATCGCAGACCTTTATTTGCGCCGATGCCTTTGCTATTGGTGCAGAACATGCTGTGACAAACACATCTACAACTACAGTTGAAGCACAAGCTGAACATGCCTCAAATGCCAATCCGTTAACTGCACGGCAGCAAGCGGTTGCTTTGCATGCCTGCGGAGATTTGCATGTTCGGCTGTTAACATTGGCGGCCGAGGCGGGCACGCAGGCATTGGCGATTTCTCCTTGTTGCTATCATTTAATTCAAGCGAGCCATTATCAGCCGTTATCCATTCTTGCTCAGCAGAGCAGCCTAAAGCTCAGTCGCCATGATTTACAGTTACCGCTGCAGCAGAGTGTGATAGCTAATCCCAAACAGCAGGCGCTACGCTATCAAGAAATCGCGTGGCGCTTAGGCTTTGATGCACTGCAACGTGAATGTCGACAAATTGACGAATATTTGCCTTTACCCTCGTTAAAACAGAGTCAATTGAGCGGCAGTTTTACGGATTTTTGCCTGTGGGCGGCCGAGACTAAGGCCGTTAATTTTGCGAAAAACAGGGATTTTGAAGCTTGGCTTGACGTTGGGCGACAAAGACAACAATTAACTCGCCGTATCGATTTAGTCGCGCATTTATTCCGCAGCGCACTGGAGCAGTGGCTCATCTTAGATCGCGCTTGTTTTTTGCATGAACAAGGATATGGTGTTTGCGTGGGTGAATTTTGTGCAAACAGCGTTACACCAAGAAATACGCTGATTTTAGCGCAAAAAATGGCGGTATAATTTTGCGCGTCTAAAAATATGCTGTACTGTGATGTTTTTTATGAATTATTTCTATATTAGCGCATTTAAGTTTAGTGATAGTGAATTCAGGGCCGTCGTGTTTGGAACCTGCGCTGTGAGACAAGTCTTACACTCAAGATGGTTTTTTATTGAATCATCGGGCTTTTCTTGTTCAAATGTCGCATTAATGACGAATAACAACTGAAAGCTGACCTGCTGGTCAGTCATTCTAGTGAGCGAATAAAACAGTTTCATGAAATATTCCCGCGTATTTATTAATAGCCTGGCCTATGAACTGGCGCCTGTTGTGGTTTCCAGTAGTGAGCTAGAGTCTCGTCTTGCTCCTTTGTATCAAAAGTTCCGTATTCCTATGGGACAGCTTGCCGCATTGACTGGGATTACCGAACGCCGCTGGTGGCCAAAAGGACATCAATTGTCCGACGGTGCGATTAAAGCTGCCCGTAAAGCCATGGTTGAAACTGGGATTGATGTCGCCGATTTAGGTGCTGTTGTCTATACCGGCGTGTGCCGAGATCAACATGAGCCCGCGACCGCGTGTCGTATTGCTGCCGAATTGGGTGTGTCAAAAGACACTGCGATTTACGATATCAGCAACGCTTGCCTTGGGGTGTTATCGGGTATTTTAGATATCGCGAACCGTATTGAGTTGGGTCAAATCAAGGCGGGTATGGTGGTGTCCTGTGAGTCGGCGCGGGATATTGTCGATGTCACTATCGATAACATGCTGGCCGATCCGACCATGCAGAATTTTGCCCAGTCACTGGCGACCTTAACCGGTGGTTCTGGTGCCGTGGCGGTGATCCTTACCGATGGCAGCTTGCCGCTGACAAATGTGCGTCAGCATCAATTGCTGGGTGCATCGCACTTATCGGCGCCTGAGCATCATCAGTTGTGTCAATGGGGTCTGCAGGAAGTGGGGCATAACCTGTATCGCGAGTTTATGCGTACCGATGCCGTTACCTTGCTTAAAGAAGGCGTTGAATTGGCGAAGCACACTTGGGAGCATTTCCTTGAGCAGCGTAATTGGCTGGTTGAGCAAGTGGACAAAGTGATTTGCCATCAAGTAGGCGCTTCAAATCGTAAGCAAGTACTGAGTGCGCTCAATATTCCCCCCGAAAAAGAATTTCCAACGTATCAGCTACTGGGCAATATGGGCACAGTGTCGTTACCTGTGACCGCTGCGATGGCGCACGATCAAGGCTTTTTACAAGCGGGCGATCAAGTGAGCTTTTTAGGCATAGGCAGTGGATTGAATTGCATGATGTTAGGCATTAAGTGGTAGGGTGCATTGCACCTTTTCACGCCTTTGCTTGATGGCTGGCATACATTCGAGTCAACCCAGTAAGTCCATGATTCAGTTGATAGCTTAGTCTTTAGTTCAGTCGATAAGCTAAGCCAGCTGTACATAACCCGTTATTCGCTCTCATAAAGAATCAAGATAGGAAGCGTCATGTTAGACACTCTGTTGCCTTTTAAACGTCATTTTCTGAGCCGTAATGGCAACAAGCTACATTATATCAACGAGGGCCAAGGCGAGCCTGTGGTGATGGTTCACGGTAATCCTAGCTGGTCGTTTTACTACCGCAATCTTGTTAGCGCCTTAAAAGACACTCACCAATGCATAGTGCCGGATCATATCGGCTGTGGCCTGTCGGATAAGCCGGACGACAGTGGTTATGACTATACCCTTAAGAACCGTATCGATGATCTCGAAGCCCTGCTCGATAGCCTGAATGTGAAAGAAAACATTACCTTAGTCGTACACGACTGGGGCGGCATGATAGGTATGGGTTATGCGGCGCGTTATCCTGAGCGCATTAAACGCCTAGTGATATTGAACACGGGCGCTTTCCATTTGCCCGAGACTAAACCATTCCCTTGGCCGCTGTGGATTTGTCGTAATACCTTGTTAGGCACAGTGTTGGTACGCGGTTTCAATGCCTTTTCGTCTATTGCTTCCTATGTGGGTGTTAAGCGCCAGCCGATGTCCAAATACATTCGCGAGGCGTATGTCGCGCCGTTTAACTCTTGGGCCAATCGCATTTCGACGCTGCGTTTTGTGCAGGATATTCCGCTGCGTGAAGGCGATAGAAATTATCAATTAGTCTCTGATATTGCTGCTAGTTTACCTAAATTTGCTAAAGTGCCGACCCTGATTTGCTGGGGCCTCAAGGACTTTGTATTCGATAAGCACTTTTTAGCAAAATGGCGTCAGCACATGCCCCATGCGACAGTGCATGAGTTTGCCGATTGTGGTCACTACATTTTGGAAGATGCCAGCGATGAAGTGATTGTCCATATCAAAGAATTTATGGCCGACAACCAAGCAGCGGCGCCGTCCGAACAGGTCGCAGGTTAATGTCGACCTTGCTTGAGACTGAAGTTACTCCTTTAGTGACGCCGTTGGAAAAGTCACTTTTAAGTGGCACTTCTGCGTCAGCAACGGTCAATGATGCCAATATTTGTCGTCATCTCAAGCAAGCCGCCCATGCCATTCCCCATCATCTTGCGGTTGCAGTACAAAGCGCTCAGGGCGCTTCTGTGGCGAGTTTGCGTTACAGCGAGCTGGACTTCCTTAATCTGGATAGACAAAGCGATGCAATCGCCTTTGCGCTGAACGCCCATGGTATTGAGCGCGGCATGAAGGCTGTGCTTATGGTCATGCCGAGTCTGGATTTTTTTGCACTCACCTTTGCGCTGTTTAAAGCGGGAATTATTCCTATCCTAGTTGATCCCGGCATGGGGATCCGCAATCTTAAACAGTGTTTTGCTGAAGCCGCGCCCGATGCCTTTATCGGTATTCCTAAGGCCCATATCGCCAGACGTTTATTTGGTTGGGGTAAGGGCAGTATTAAGTCATTACTCAATGTCGATGACGACAAAACAGGCTTAGCGGCAAAGTTAATCCGTATCGGTACTGGTGCGATAAGTTTATCGACTCTGCTGCAAAGCACCTCAGTACAATCTTCTGCTTCAAAGTCTGAATATCCCATGGTGATGCTTAAATCTGATGAGATAGCGGCGATTTTATTTACCAGTGGCAGCACTGGCACGCCTAAGGGGGTGGTGTATAGCCATGGTATGTTTGAGGCACAAATCCAAGCATTAAAAAACGATTATGGCATTTGCCATGGCGAGCGCGATCTCGCCACTTTTCCACTGTTTTCACTCTTTGGTCCCGCACTCGGTATGGCGTCTATTGTTCCTGAAATGGATGCCAGCAAGCCCATTACCGCCAATCCTGAATTCCTGTTTGCCGCGATTGAGAAATATCAATGTAGTAATATTTTTGTTAATCCCGCTTTGCTCGAACGTTTAGGCCGCGCGGGGGAACAAAAACAGCATAAATTGCCTAGCGTACAGCGGGTGATTTCCGCGGGTGCGCCAGCCACCATTGCCTCCATCGCCCGTTTTAGTAAGATGCTGAGCCAAGGTGTGCCGATTTTAAATTCCTACGGTGCAACCGAATCTTTGCCTATTAGTATGATTGCCAGCGATGCGTTATTTGCCACGACTGACACCACAGATAACGGCGGTGGTATCTGTGTCGGTCGCGCTATCGATGGCGTGACGATTCGCATTATTGCTATCAGCGAAGAGGTTATTCCCGAGTGGGATGATGCCTTACAGCTGAATAACGGTGAAATCGGCGAGATAGTCGTGCAGGGGCCTATGGTGAGTCAGTCCTATTATCTAAACAATAGTCAGCACGCTAGCCAAAACGAAAGCCAAGGCAAACGCGCGACTGCGGCGGCCAAGATTTGGGACTCGGCAACCAATACCGTTAGACACCGCATGGGCGATCTGGGGTATCTCGATGATCAAGGTCTTCTGTGGATGTGTGGTCGTAAGGCCCACAGAGTCGACGCGACCCTTAACGGATTGTTTGCTAAACGTTATTATTCCATTCCCTGCGAGCGCATTTTTAATACGCATCCCAATGTGAAGCGCTCAGCTTTAGTGGGAGTGAAAGTGGCGAACGAGATAGAGCCATTAATTTGTATCGAACTCGACCAGTCATTGGTGTGCAATAAGAGTCTGCAGTTGTACCAAGATTTGATCGCCATCGCCGAGCAATTTACGCAGACTCAGGGCATAAGGCGGTTTCTTATTCATCCTGATTTTCCTGTGGATGTGCGGCATAATGCCAAGATTTTTAGAGAAAAATTAGCCGTTTGGGCACAATCACAAACGAAAGGTTGATTTGAAACTCCACGGTTTTTTCCTGCATTTTTTACGTTATATTCTGTGTTCATTTGAACAAACTCGCTTATTTTTAAGCCTTTGTGCTTATTTTAAACTTATTACACCGACTTTAAGTTCATGTAAATGTGCTGAAATGGATACCCTTAATGACGAAAGACCCAATCAAGAGTACGACGCTTGCCCAATTTGATGCGGCTGAACAAACGGCACTCGCGCAGCTCGCGCTTAAGGTGCAACACGCCTTTGTCACGGGGGCGGGGGGATTTTTAGGTAAAGCGATTTGCCTGAGATTGTTAGCCGCGGGCATTAAGGTCACAGGTTTTGCGCGTAGGCATTATCCCGAACTTGAAGCGCTGGGCGTAGTCATGCTGCAAGGGGATTTAGTCAATAAAGATCTGCTGCAACAGGCGATGCAAGGCTGCGATATCGTATTCCATGTGGCGTCTAAAGCGGGTGTTTGGGGGGACAGAGACAGCTATTTTTGTCCGAATGTGAAGGGCGCTGCCAATGTGATTGCGGCTTGTAAGGCATTAAAAATAGATAAGTTAGTTTATACCAGTACCCCGAGTGTGACCTTTGCAGGGCAGGATGAATCGGGTATTGATGAGTCTACTCCCTATGCTACAAGATTCCTGAATCATTATGCCCACTCTAAAGCCATCGCTGAAAAGATGATGCTCGATGCCAATCAAGTGGGTGACATGCCACTTGAAAATCCTGATGTGACTCAAGTATCTAGCCAAGTGACGACTCAAGCCACTGCACCCTATGCGTTAAAAACCGTCGCACTCAGGCCGCATTTGATATGGGGTCCTGGCGATCCCCATCTAGTACCTCGGGTCTTGTCGCGCGGGCGTTTAGGTAAGCTTAAACTGGTTGGCCGCGAAGATAAGCTAGTCGATACCATCTACATAGACAACGCTGCCTATGCCCATGTGCTGGCGGCGCTGGAACTGTGCCAAGCAAAGCCTAAGTGTCAAGGGAAAGCTTATTTTCTGAGTAATGATGAACCCATCACTATGGCCGAGATGATCAATCTGATTTTGGCCTGCGATGCTTTACCGCCAGTGACTAAGCGTGTGCCTCAATCTGTGGCCTATGTAGTAGGCGCAGTATTGGAAAGTGTACATTACCTCCTAAAGAAGCAAGAAGAGCCCATGATGACCCGTTTTGTCGCACGGCAGTTATCCTGCAGCCATTATTTTGATATCAGCGCAGCTAAACGAGATTTAGGTTATCGTGCGCTCGTCTCTATTAATCAAGGGATGGCAAGGCTTAAAGTGTCGCTTTAGTTTTAGATATACTGCCATCATGGTATTGGGGGTTTATGAGTTGCGGTGATTGTAAAACGTCAATTTTCAGGCAAAAGATTGGTCGCTGCAAACGTTGTATGTGGCAGCTTACGGCTTTATCGGCCATCGGCTGGCCGCTATGGTGGTGGCTTTATCGTGATGCGCCTAGGGATGTAAACTCGATTGCATTACTGTTTTTCTGCGCGGCTTTTACGGGGTTACTTGCTTTGCACCTTATTGTCTTGGCTTACCGTCGCCTCAGAGGGCGAAAGTAAGCCAACTGACTTTTTGTTTGTATGCTTAAACTGAGTTAGTTGCCATTTTCTCGTGCATCATTTTTTTCATTAATGGCGCAAGGGCAAAGAAGACTAATGCCATCACCACGCCAATTTGCGCCGAGAAGATAAATAGTTGCTCGTATAGCGCCATCGCACTCGGTACGTCACTTATCACGCCGCCTTGGGTATCAATCGCGGCGAGCTTGTTTAATTCGGCGGCTAAGATTTCAGAGTATGAAGTGCCGAGGAACCAAGCACCCATCATCAGGCTGACTACGCGTTTTACCGAAAGCTGAGTCACGGCTGATAAGCCTATGGGCGACAGCAATAACTCCCCGATTTCTAATACAAAATAAGCCGCGACTAAGAACCAAATACTCACTAAGCCACTGCTTAGCGGCATCTGGATCCCGAGCACAAGCACCATAAAGGATAAACCCGCGAACAAAATACCGAGTGCGGTTTTAACTGGTTTGCTTAGGTCGCAATTTTTACGGGCGAGGGCTGGCCACAGCCAAGCGAAGATAGGCGACAAACTGATCACAAAGAAGGCACCGAGGAAGGTTAGCTGTCCCGCACTCCATTCGAGGCCTAGCATGTTACGGTCCATCACACGGTCCGAAAATGCTACCCAAGAGCCATAGGTCTGCTCATATAAGCCAAAGAAGACCAAACCCGCAACGATGAAAAGCAGCAAAGCCGACATCTGTTGACGTTCAATCGGATTACAATGTTTCACCATGAACCAGCCAATACCAAGGGCGAGCACTAGTGATACTGAGTGCAAGAACCAAATCACTGGGCTCACAGCGGGTAATAAACTGCTAATCGAAAGTACGAGGGAGTGGGTTTGAATCAACCCCCAGACTATGATTACGCTGCCAATTGCGCTTAAGTAAATCCATTGTTCTGTCGTTATGCCAGCGGTTTTCTTTAAAATCCGCGCAGGATCTCTGGGTTCGGCGAAACCTTGTAGATGTTTCTTGCCACGAATAAACACCAATAAACCCGCTAACATCCCTAAACCTGCCAAACCAAAACCGTACTTCCAGCCATAGGTTTCACCTAAATAAGCGCAAATTAGCGGGGCTAAGGTGGCGCCTAAGTTGATGCCCGCGTAGAAAATGGTAAAACCAGAATCTCGCTTAGCGGATGATTTAGGATAAAGCTGACCGACTATGGTGGAAATATTGGGTTTTAAAAAGCCCACACCGACAATGATTAAGGCGAGGGATAAATAGAATACTTGCAGCGCTTGTTCATCCCGTTGAATTTCACCTGCAACGATAACCGCTTGATGGCCTTCAAAGGCCATACCTAAGTGGCCGAGCACTAATAAAATACCGCCAAAGATTACCGCTTTGCGCATGCCCAGATAGCGGTCGGCCAATAAGCCACCCACTACGGGCATGGCATACACTAAGGCACCGTAAGCACCAATCACGTTGTAACCAAATTCATCGGTAAATAGATGATATTTAATCAGGTAAAGAAACAGTAATGCTTTCATACCGTAGAAAGAGAAACGTTCCCACATTTCGGTAAAAAAGCAGACAAATAAGCCCTTAGGATGCCCAAATAGCATTTCAGCAGGGGGCGAGCCTTGTGGGCCCTGCATTGCGTGCGGCGGGTTTTGTTCTATTGACACTTAAGACTCCCATTGCTGGCACTTTATGCGCCGAGCAGCTAATGATTCATTTTATCGTAATGAATTTTATTAATTATTTTTCATTATTTGTGATTATCGCGGCGCTTTTGATCGCTAAAAGACGGCGCTGTTGCAGCAGTTAATCACACTCGGATGATATGGAACAGCCAAGGGTCTTGAAAGTGATGAATATTTTGTATAACTAACATTTTTAGCCGTTCTTTAAGGCTCGCTATAGCAATACTAAGCGGTTAAATTAATTCATTTTCAGTTAAGAAATGAGTGCTAAATAGTGGCCATAATTCAACTGTGGCAGTTTTATCCTAGCGGCTTTAGCCTTGATTTAGCTGTAGTTCGTCGTTTAATGGATAGTGTAAGTTTTATGATTGATAGCAATTTTGCATTATTGGTAGAGCATCTACGCGCTTGTTCGAGGCTGCTATCTAAATGAATGTCACGAATGGGTGGGCTAGATGATTTTCTCAGGGAAGCGCTGTGATTGAGATGTGAACTTATTCGAAGCATAAGTATAAATAAGCACCATAATCATATTGATTGTAAAAGAATTTTAATCTTGATAGTTGCATTTTTCATATAAGATTTCACAGTTTATATTTCTACAATGAGTTAATGTCTATCTGCTCAACTTTACTGATTTAGATCAGTCGTTATGTGTTACTAAGGAGACTTATGGAGTTTTTTACCACCCTATTTGTGGGTTACCCGCTTTGGGTTTGGTTAATGTTTTTCGGTTTTGTGCTGGCGTTATTAGCCTTTGACCTTGGCGTATTGCACAAGGAGCAGCATGAAATTACCGTGGCTGAAAGTTTAAAGCTTTCAGCCTTTTATATCTGTATGGGCTTATTGTTTGGGGCCTGGCTCTGGTGGTACAAGGGTTCAACCGCCGGTATGGAATACCTAACGGGCTATCTGATTGAAAAATCACTGTCTATGGATAACGTATTTGTTATCGCGTTAATCTTCAGTAGCTTAGGTATCCCACGTTTATACCAACACAGAGTGCTCTTCTGGGGCATTATGGGCGTAATAGTGTTGCGCGCCATTATGATCGGTCTTGGTGCTGTGCTTGTTGCCCAGTATCAAGGTGTACTTGTGTTATTTGGACTCTTCTTGATTTTCACGGGCGTGAAAATGCTCTTCTCAAACGATGAGCACGGTGATATCCAAGATAATAAGTTTTATAAATGGTTACGCACTAAGATGCGTTTTACGCCAACGCTGCATAAAGAAAAATTCTGGGTTCGTGGCGAAGATCATCAGTTAACAAAAGGATGGTGGGCGACGCCGTTATTTTTAGCGTTGATCTTAGTGGAAACCGCGGATTTAGTGTTTGCAGTCGACAGTATTCCAGCTATTTTTGCGATTACCCAAGATCCTTTCATCGTCTATACCTCAAATATCTTCGCGATTCTGGGGCTACGTGCTTTGTATTTTGCCTTGGCGGCTATGGTGCACCGTTTCGAGTACCTTAAATATGCACTTTCAGTGGTATTAGTGTTTATCGGGGTGAAAGTGGGTTTAGTGTATTTCAATCACGAGGGAATAGTGGACTTTACTATCCCTACTGCCGTGTCCCTTGGTGTGACTTTTGGTCTGTTGGTCTTAGGTGTCTTGTATTCGCTGTGGAAGACGCGCGGGCAAGAAGTTGAGAAATAGCTTGGACGGCTAGTCCAATAAGTAATATGTTTCGGCCGTTTAGTCATGCTAAACGGCCTTTTTTATATCCTTAATATGTGAATCGTTAAGCTTTACAGAAGATGTTAAAAATTAGTCTATGCTTAATTTGAGCCGTTGTTAGTTTTAGGCTCACAAAGGGAGTTTTTAGGACTAATACTCTTCAAGGACGATATTATGAAACTCAACATGACCGCCATACTTCTGCTCACCGTTTGTTCATTGACCACAGTCAACGCAAAAGCTGCAGATAAGCAATCGCCTAACACTAGATCTAACGCAAATTCAACCTGTACTGGAGCCTATCCAAGTTACTTCCAAGATCCTGCTTTTACAAAAACAGGTATGTGGGATAATCAGGTCACCATCAATCAAGCCTATCCGGGCTGGAAGGGGCCTATTTTTAGCCTCAGCGATGCTTATTCGAGTGCTAAACCAGATAGCGCTGCACCTTGGCTTAAATTCAATCCCTTCGATAAGAATCTGAGTGAAAATGATAAAAATACCCAAGCTGAGCAATACCTCTGGGCTGTGATGAAGTACATCCAAGAGGGAAACATCGACAAAGGCGATGTCAGTAAAGACTGGGATCTGTGTAACAACAAGGTGCGCTCTTGGTACCATATTCCCTATCAGACCTATGATCCCATGAGTGGGCGGGAATTTATCCATGGCTTGACCCGAGAAGCCCCCGTTACTATGGAGATAAAAGGCCAAGGCTCCCTTAAAACCACTATGTGGGCGGTGGGTTTTTATAATCCTCAGGCGGCAAACAGCATTGGCAAGGTATGGACGGGGGCACCATCACCTGTGATGCCCCAGCAAAATTTTGCATTTAATGAAGGCAGTGTGATTGGCAAGTTACTGTTCACTACCGCAACGCCTAATAACTATCCTTTCCTTGAAAATGTACCTGTTTGGCAAGCAAATATCAGTGCCAGTGATTTCTGTGTATGTAAAAACGCCGATGGCAGTGCCTGTAGTTTCCAACAGGAAACAGAGCAATGCCCGCGCTCTGTCGCCGATGTGTACTTGTTGCAGTTTGATATTGCAGTGCGCGATAGCCGTTCACCCGTGGGCTGGGCCTATGGCACTTTTGTCGCCGATGGTCAGTTTAAAGCGAAAGAGAAAAATCCTTGGGATCGTATCTCACCTCTGGGATTAATGTGGGGGAATGATACGCCCCCAGCAACTGTGGGAGCGGCAGCATTCCCGCAAAACCCAATCACAGGGCTTAAGGATAGCGCCGTATTTCAAGAGGTTGTTGGCCGTTTGAATGAGCACACCAATGCGGGACACTTAGGGTGTAATGGGCGCCTAAATGGCCCTGCGGATAATGCATTAAGTAGCTGTTTATCTTGTCATCAAACTGCTTCAGTTCCCGATAGTACCAATAATACACCGGCAATCCTGTACCAATTTGCCTCGTATCAAGAGCCGAGCAGTGGTCAATGTTTAACATCGCCCAGCGCCCTCGATTTATCGATTGACCAAGTGTATTTCAAAACCTTTATGTGTTCTGCGTCCTTCGTTGGACCCAGTAACATAGTCCCTGCACCTAAATATACTCAAGGGCAAAAACAGTGGATTTCTACTGATTTTTCATTGCAGCTTAGTATTAGTCTCACCCAGTGGCAAGAATGGCAACAAGACCAAGATAACCTAAAAAAGAATATCAAAGTGCGTGTATTTGATGGCACTTTACCCTCGCGCTAATGTTGGCGTTTATGTAACTAATTGTATTTGGTACGCCATATTTTAATTCGTGGCATATTTTTACTTTTATATTGTATTTCAATAGCAAGGGACTCAAATAGAGTCCCTTTGCTATTTTAGGGATTAAGAATATGTAGTTTGTTTTGCTGGCTAGCATTCTGTAAGTACATGAATATCTTGATAACTACTGTAAAGGTTAATTTTATGTGATAGTTTGTCGGTATTTTGAACTCACAGACGCAAGAGGGAAGCATGCTGACTATTTCTAATCTCACTAAAACCTATGATAACGGTGTTAAAGCACTCGATGGTGTTGATTTAACGATTTCCAAAGGGATGTTTGGTTTACTCGGACCCAATGGCGCGGGAAAGTCATCACTCATGCGTACCATTGCCGCCCTGCAAAGTGCCGATAGTGGCAGCATAGTGTTTGATGGTATTGATGTATTAGCCGATCCTCAAGCGCTGCGTAAAACCTTAGGCTATTTACCCCAGGATTTTAATGTTTATCCGCGTATTAGCGCCTATGACCTGTTAGATCATTTAGCCATTCTTAAGGGCATTAATCAGAGCAAGCTGCGTAAAGAAGCGGTTGAAGGATTGTTGGCACACACCAATCTTTATCAGCATAAAAATAAAGCCGTGAGTGGTTTCTCTGGCGGTATGCGTCAGCGCTTTGGTATTGCTCAGGCCTTGCTTGGTGATCCTAAGTTATTGATTGTGGATGAGCCTACCGCGGGTCTCGATCCCGAAGAACGTAACCGTTTCCATAACTTGCTGGTGAGTTTAGGCGAGGAAAAAGTGGTAATCCTCTCGACTCACATTGTCGAAGATGTGTCTGAACTCTGCGCTAATATGGCGGTTTTGGCATCGGGTAAAATTCTGCTTCAAGGCAATCCACATCAATTGGTGGGTGAATTAACGGAAAAAATTTGGACTAAGACTGTGAGTCAAGCACAGGCGCAGGAGCTTGAAGCGCAATTACCTGTGATTTCTAAGCGTTTATTAGCGGGACGCACAGTCCTTAATGTGATGGCTGAAACTTGTCCTGAAGGATTTACCTCTGCGACTGCTGGGCTTGAAGATCTGTATTTTTCTACTTTACTCAGTCACCGCCGTCAGGCTGCCTAAGGAGATATCAATATGTTGTTATCAATGCTTAGGTTTGAGTGGCGTTATTATTTGCGTCAGCCATCCTTTTATGTTGTTTCTTTTCTATTGTTTTTAATGAGTTTTCTATCAGTCGTCTCTAACAATATTCAAATTGGTAGCGGCGGTGAGGTGATGAAAAACAGCCCATTTGGGATTACTCAAACCATGTTGATCATGGGACTCATTTCCATGTTTGCCGTGGTGAATTTTGTGGGTAGCACGGCTATCCGCAATCATCAGCATTTAATGGAAGAGCTGATTTATAGCAAACCCCTATCACCATTTGCATACCAATTTGGTCGATTTCTCGGCAGTTTTTTGTGGTGATGATGGTATTTGCTTTTATCCCCATAGGGTTAATGCTCGGCTCTTTTATGCCATGGGTCGATGCTAGCCGTTTTGGGCCTTTTGCGTTATCGAATTATCTTGTGCCGTATTTTTTACTCGCCATGCCGACTTTGCTGCTGATCTCGACTCTATTCTATGCGATGGCAAGTCATTTTCGTTCCTTAATGGCGCTCTATCTGACCGCTGTAGCCATGTTGGTGCTTTATACCTTGACGGGCGAAATGGCGAGTCAGCCACAATATCGTAATATTGCTGCTTTGCTTGATCCCTTTGCGCTGCGCACCTTTGCCGAAGTGACCCGTTACTGGACCATTAGCGAGAAGAATAGCCAGTTAATTGAATTCTCAGGACTCGTACTGCAAAACAGGGCGATATGGTTTGGAATTGCCTGTGTATTACTGGCCGTTTCAGGGATTTTCCGTCAGCCGAGTTTGACTAAGAAACGTGAGAAAAAATCCGATAAAGCAGGAAAAGTTCCTAGCTTAGTGCCTTTGGCACAATTGGCTATGGCAACTGAGCCTAATGGTCGCCAGCAATTTTGGACGCGGGTTAAATTTGAAGTACGGCAAGTACTATTTACCGCGCCATTTGTGGTGTTAGGTGTGCTGACTATTTTCAATTTAGTCGGCCCCATGTTCGATGATTTTGGTTGGTACGGCACATCTAATTGGCCATTAACCCAAGATATGGTGAATAACATTGCCGGCGCGACGGGGCTATTGATGGTGATAGTGCTGATTTATTACAGCGCAGAAATCGTCTGGCGTGAACGCAGTTCAGGAATGGGAGATATCGTCGATAGCGTTCCTGTATCAAACTTAAGCTTTTGGGGCTCAAAGTTAGTGTCTGTGGTCATAGTGATGACCTTGCTCTATGTGCTCGCAATGTGTACCACAATTGTATTTCAATTGATAAAAGGTCAAGCCAATCTTGAGATTGCTCAGTACCTTATTCGACTGGGATTTTATTACCTCCTGCCGCTGTTGATGACCGCTGTGCTGGCGTTTTTCCTGCAAGTGCTTAGCCCAAATAAGTACGCAGGTATGGGGCTATTTGTTGCTTATTATCTAACGACATTTGTTATGGCAAGCTGGGGATTTGGCCATAGCTTATATAACTTTGGTCAATCACCGACCTTAATTTACTCGGATATGAACGGCTACGGTTGGGGCTTATTAAGTCATGCACTCTATATGATTTACTGGGGGGCTTTTAGCCTTATCCTGTTTGTTTTAGGCTATGGCTTGTACCATCGCGGACCGCAGCAAAGCCTTAAAACCCGTATGGGATTACTGAGTTATCAGCTCGGTTTTAGTGGCAAAGCCATTGTAAGCGTTGCTTTGGTGGTGTTTTTGGGCATGGGCAGTTATTTGTTCTACCAAACAAAAGTGTTGAATCATTATTTAACCCAAGATGAAACCACAGATCTGCAAGCTGATTATGAGAAGGCCTTCAAACAATACCAAAACATGCCGATTTTAGTGGCTACTAAGGTCAATGCAAATATTGATATTTTCCCTGAAGAGCGAAAAATTGTTGCTAAGGTGATATTCGAATGGCAAAACAAGTCAGATAAACCAATCGAAAGGATGTTAGTGCAGTGGCCTGAGCATACTGAGGCCGAAACGGTAAAAATCAATATCCCGAATACAAACTTAGGTGAGTTAGATAGCCGCTATCGCAATGCTTGGTTGACCTTTTCGACACCTGTGCAGCCTGGGCAGGTGGTGCAAGGGGACATTCAATTAGTACGTCAGTCTGTAGGTATTGCCGAAGCTGGCTTTGATATGTCTGTGGTTGAAAATGGCACCTTCATCAACAACTTCGAACTATTGCCCCTCTTTGGTTATCAAGATGGCTATGAGCTGATGGATCGCCACGAGCGCGAAAAGCGCGATTTAGCCGAAAAAGCTCGAGCGAACAAGCTTGAAGACAGCCGTTACTACACGCAAAACTTCTTTGGTGTCGATGGTGATTTCATTCAGTTTGAAGCTACTATTTCGACAAGTGCAGATCAAATTGCATTAGCGCCAGGGTATTTGCAAAAACAGTGGCAGCAGGATGGGCGTGAGTATTTCCATTATTCAATGGATAGCCCTATGGTGAATTTCTACGCGATTATTTCGGGCCGTTATCAGGTGGAAAAAACTGAGCACAATGGTGTTGCGGTTGAGGTTTACTACCATGCGGAGCATCCTTGGAACGTTGCGCGCATGATAGAGTCGGTTAAAGATTCTATCGATTACTACACACAAGCATTTGGGCCTTATCAACATAAGCAAATGCGAATTATGGAGTTTCCGGGTTACCGTAGTTTTGCACAAAGTTTTGCTAATACAGTGCCTTACTCAGAGCGTATTGGTTTTATTACTGATTTACGCAATGAGGATAATATCGATCCTGTGTATTACGTCACAGCCCATGAAGTGGCGCATCAATGGTGGGGACACCAAGTGGGCGCTGCGGATGTGCAGGGCAGTGCTGTGATATCCGAAAGCTTGTCACAGTATTCGGCGCTGATGGTGCTGGAGAAAAAGTACGGCGATAAAATGATCCGTAAATTCTTGAAATACGAATTAGATAGATATTTACGTGGCCGTTCATCTGAATCCATCAAAGAAATGCCTTTGCTGCGCAGTGAAAATCAGCAGTACATTCATTATCAGAAAGGCTCAGTGGTGATGATGGCCATTAAAGATGTGTTGGGTGAAGCGAAACTCAACGCTAATTTGAAGGCATTCTTAGCACGTTATCAGTATCGTAACGATCCTTTCCCAACCACATTGGATTTAGTGAGTTACCTTGAGCAAGGTACGGATGAAGCGCAAGCTCGCTTTATCGATGAGTCTTTTAATGAGATCACGCTCTACGACCTCAGGTTAACCAATGCGGTAATGACGACTCTGCCTGATGGCAAGACGCAAGTTGACTTGAGCATTTATGCCAGTCGCAAAGTCGCGAGTGGTAAAGGTGAAGAAACTGAACAACCTTTAGATGCCATCATCGATATAGGTGCCTTTAGTGCCGATCCCGATAAGCTCAAGGATGACAAACAGGTATTATTGATTGAGAAGCACAGGCTGGTCAGTGGTGAAAACAAGCTGACGATCACTTTGGCTGAAAAACCCAGTTATGTGGGGGTCGATCCCTTTGTGAAACTCATCGACAGAGATACGAAGGACAATATCTTTAAACTCTAAATCCGTTTTGAAACCAGTTTGTTAAAACCAACGCACTATCTGGCATTACCTGTTAGATAGTGCGTTTTTTATGGCAATACCCTTGGCTCATTTTGAAATTAATGCAAATTAGCTTGTTCTTCTACGTGCTTTTTCCTAAGGTGATTGCAAATGATTTTCAATGAGGCGTGATATGAGTACCCATCTACAGTTACAGGTAAACCATTGGCTTGAAAATGATCCAGACCCTCGCACTCAAGCCCAGTTACAAACCCTAATTGATAGTGGCAATGATGCCGAACTCGCAGCGCGCTTTGCGGGTCGCTTGGAGTTTGGCACCGCAGGATTACGGGGTGTCGTCGGTGCTGGGCCTATGGGGATGAACCGTTTGGTGATCCGCCAAACCTCTGCTGGTCTTGGTGCATATCTACTTGATCAGATTAAAGATGCCGCCGAGCGTGGCGTGGTGATTGGTTATGATGGCCGCCACGACTCATTCAATTTTGCCCATGATGCGGCGAGTGTGCTCACCGCTATGGGGATTAAGGTGCGCTTAACGTCCAAAGTAGCGCCAACGCCGTTGGTGGCCTTTGGGGTAAAACATTTTAATGCGGCAGCGGGCATTGTGGTGACCGCGAGTCATAACCCGCCGCAATACAATGGCTATAAAGTCTATTGGGAGAATGGCGCGCAGATTATTCCGCCCCACGACTCTGGTATTGCCGCGCAAATTGAGCGCGCCGCAAATCAAGCGATTCCGTTTTTAGAGCATGATGACGCGGTAAAACAAGGTAAGTTAATTATCCTGCAGGACGATTTTTACCAAAGCTATCGTCATGGCGTACAGCAAGCTGAGGTGCTGCAAAACCATACCGCTCCTGAAAAGGTCAGTTTAGCCTATACCGCCATGCACGGCGTGGGTGCTGAAATGGCCGAAACGGTATTGAAAGATGCAGGTTTCACCCAAGTGTATTCGGTTGCCTCCCAGCGTGAACCCGATGGCGATTTCCCGACGGTTAACTTCCCAAACCCTGAAGAAAAGGGTGCGATGGATTTAGTGATTGCCGAGGCGAAAAAACACGGCGCTATGCTCGCCTGTGCTAACGATCCCGATGCCGACCGTTTTGCGGTTGCAGTGCGTAAAGAGGATGGCGAGTATCAGATGTTGACGGGCGATCAAGTCGGCGTGCTCTTTGGACATTACTTGCTATCTCACGCTAAAGATAATCAACGACTTACGGGCACAACGATAGTGTCATCGAGCCTGTTATCTAAAATTGCTCAAGGGTTTGGCACGCAAAGCTTTACCACGCTCACCGGCTTTAAGTGGCTGATGAATGTGGGGATTGCAAAAACTTCGCCTGAGGATCAGTTCCTGTTTGCCTATGAAGAAGCCCTTGGCTATACGGTGGGCAGTATGGTGTGGGATAAAGATGGCTTGTCGGCGCTGGTGGCATTCGCCCAATTAACTGCCGAGCTGGTGGCGAAGGGGCAAACGATTTGGGACAGACTCGAGCAAATTTACCGTGAGCATGGCTTCCATCTCAATGCGCAGGTGAGCATTGCGCTAAAACCTGACACGCCCAATATTGGCGCCTATTTGCGCGAGCATCCACCGGTTAAGATTGGTGAGTTAGATGTGCTCTCAACCGATGATTTAAAGGCACTTGAGCGTCGTTTTGCCGATGGAAATGTTGAGAAAATCGACTTACCACCGAGCGATGTATTGACTTACTGCTTAGCGGGCGGGGCTCGGGTGATCGTCAGACCATCTGGCACAGAACCTAAAATTAAGTGCTACTACGAAGTGGTAGAAACTATGGTTGATACAGATACCTTAGCCAGCGCCCAAGCGAGGGCGGGCAAAGCCATGGATGATTTTATTCAGGCTCACCAAGCCAGTTTGCCAAAATAATCTTGGTTGCTGGTTAAGTTAAAACGCCAAAATTCACTTTTATTAAAAGGCTACTGACATCATGCTGTCAGTAGCCTTGTTTTATTCTTGTTGTCGCCCGTTAATGATTCAGTCCTGAATTATACGAATAAGGTTTTGAATCATTGATATTTTTTCAACAAGGAGAAAGTGAAAATGTTATCTATTGCACCGTTAGTTTGGGGTGAAATTCCTGTCAGTGACATGAACCGTGCCGTTGCTTTTTATCAACAGCATTTTGGGGTCGAGTTTAAACGTGACGATATGGAAGACATGGAATATGCGAGCATAGTCACTGAGGATGCGAGTGCGGCGAGCATAGGGCTAGTCAAGTGCAGTATGAGCCAGCCGTCAATGCAGGGCAGCACTGTGTATCTGCATTTCAGCGCACAATTGCAACCTTTAGTGGATAAACTGATCGCAGCAGAGGTGACGATTATCCTGCCAGTCACACCGATAAAAGACGGTGAGTGTGGTTATATCGCCTTATTTGCCGATAGCGAAGGTAACAAAGTCGGTCTGTGGTCTAAGGATAAGTAGTCTCGAGTGTTAAATTTTTAGCGTCGTGCCCTTAAGGCACGACGCTAACATTAACCTATTGGTTTAGATTTCTATGGAAGAAACAAAGATGGATGTGGTTTATATTGATGCTCGACCGTTACTTGGACTAAACACCCGCACGAATAATCGGGCAGAAATGTCTGTCGATAGCGCGAGAATAGGTAGTCTGTGGCAAGCCTTTTTTGAATCATCCCAGCTCACCGCTATGCTCAATTCGCCCATGTATGGCGTGTATTATGACTATGAGTCAGACATGAATGGCGAGTTTTCTGTGCTGGTGGGTAAGGCAATTGATGCCCCTGTTGATGCAAGTCATTTTACGCCATTGGAGCTTAACGCGGGCGAATACCTTAAATTCACAGCTCAGGGTGATATGCCCCAGTGTGTTATCGATCTTTGGGGGCAAGTGTGGGGTTATTTTAGCGCGGCTGATTGCTCTCATCAGCGACGCTATCAAACGGATTTTGAAGTCTATCTCAGCGCCACTGAGGTTGAGATTTATATCGGGATTTTATGATTTAAATCGTAAACTATCACTCAAGTGAGTATCAGGATATGTCAGTGATTTATATAAACTCACAATGCTTAATCAACGGATAGGCAACTAAAGGATTGAATCACAGTCAATGCGCCGCGCTGATCGCCTATTTCAAATAGTGCAAATTCTCAAACATAAACGCTTAACCACAGCCCAAGAGTTGGCTGAGCGGTTAGAGGTTTCTACACGCACGATTTACCGTGATGTGCAGGATTTGTGTTTAAGTGGCATTCCCATTGAAGGGGAGGCGGGTGTCGGCTATTTGTTGCGCCATGAGGTGAATGTCCCGCCCTTGATGTTTAACGAAGCCGAACTCGAAGCGATTCAAGTTGGCATGCGTATGGTGCAAACTTGGGGTGGTAAGGAGCTTGGTAGCGCCGCGAGGCAGGCGATGATTAAAGTCGAAGCTGTGTTGCCTAAACGATTACAAGCCTATCAATCCCTAATGTTTTCACCGGATTTTTACCTCGATTCCAATGAGTTCCAATTCCTCGATCCCTTGCGTAATGCGGCTCAGCGACGCGAATACGTCAAACTCTTCTACCAAGATGTCAAACTGGATGTCACCGAGCGGGAAGTTAGGCCGCTCGCCATCTATTTTTGGCGTGGTACTTGGACCTTACTGACATGGTGTGAGCTACGTGCTGATTTTCGTAATTTCAGGGTCGATCGCATCACAGGTCTTGTGCGGTTAAACCGTCATTTTGATCTCACTCTTGGGCAAGAGCTTGAAGATTATATTTGCCTGATGGATGAGCAATCAAAGGCGCGAGCAGAAGCGAAAGAAAAGCCACTCGTATGAGTGGCTTTGTATTACATTTTTAATTTGCCTAGTAACTTTCTAGTAATTCGCTAGTTGTATCGAGATCTCTCTGATACTGGTGTCATAGTAGTTATTGAGAGCCTAAGCTCACCGTTTTTAATTGTTTAACATGACTTCACTTGATTGCGAAATATTCAGTTTTTTGATTAAACCATCTTCATCATTGTTTTGGAGCTCGCCGACGGCAACCTGAATATTGCGACTCAGTCCTAATTTTTGAGCACTTTTAGGACGATTAGCAATGTCTTCATCCGTTAGTGGATAGGATTCACTGGCATCGATATTAAATTGACTCGAATCTATTGCGGTAAATTTACCGCTGATAGGTGCGCCATGTTGTCTAACAATATTCGCCAATTGCCACTCAAACCCACTTTTTGACTGTGCCGAATTAATCGCTGCAGGCCAATCCCATACACCATAACCGTTTATATCTTGATGAAGATATTGATCGACTAAGGCTTCTGGTCCATTCAGATTATTCGCATTCGCTCCGCCAAAGGTGTAAGGGAAGTTAGGTCTATTTGTAGGATGATTAATATGCGCATTACCACCCCATTTTAAGAAGTTCTCATATTTTATATCGTACATCATATATAAACTTGAGGTGTATGGGACATCCGCCTTTTGTTTAAATAGGGTGATTGAGATATAACGTTTGCTGCGAGGCGGCATAATTGCGCGGTACTGCGCCTGACTCGAAATTGTTGTACTTTTGCCGTCGGTTTCACTCCAACCTTGGCTGGCAGAAAATTCGGCGCTGATTTCAGAACTCGCTCCACCTATTCCTGGAATACCCACTTCATATTTATTGGTTACGCCAATTTTCTCGGAGAAGGAGAAATTATCGGTTTTGGCCCAGCTAGTGGTGTAATCATAGTTTAGGGTGGCCACACCGGTATCTTCGGTATCGCCCCAGTTATAGATAACCACAGGAGCAGTATAAATAGCCTCACGATCATAAACTTGAGGTGAACCTAACTTTAGACTTTGAGGATTAGTGACGAAATGAATATTTTGTAAATTTACCTTCAACCGTTCATTCGCTCTGTAGCCGCTTGCATAAGGATCATTGCCGTTATAGCGGGCTCTAAGACTGTATTCGTTGCTCGATTCTCTTCTGACTTCGATGTCTTCACCAACATACTGGGATGCTGTACCGCCAGCCCATGCATATCCAAGATGGTGTCCTAAGGAGAATAACGAGCTGATAAACGAGGGGTCGTTAATTGCATCATTTTTAAGCGAATCAAGATCAGGGGCAGCGTGTTCTACCATTGACAGTTTTGGAATAGTATTCGGAATAGCAGCTTCGGCCAACAAAGAAACAGTTCCAAGTGCGGTTAAACAGGATAAAGTTAATATACCCAGGCTAGATTTTGTTCTCATGATTGTTCCTTTATTTTAATAAAATACGTCCTTTCATTGAGAGCGCCGATGGCAATTATATGTAGTTCTAAATCATATAAATAATCATTACTGCTAGGCACATCTAAAAACTAGCACTTTTATTTTTATTAAACAAAATAAAAATGAATTAATTTGAAGCGTGTTTTAATCTGGTTAAAAATGTTAATCACTTTATTTTTAAACGGTATTTAGAACTTTATAATATAGTGTATTTACTTTAAATTTAGTGGGTTGGTTTTTGAATGTGGATTAATATTTATGCGGCATTTTATTATGTAAAACTTTTTAAATGGACTCTTTATACCGAGAGCTATACCGAGAACTATACTGAGATTAATGCCGTAATAGATGCTGTAAATAACATTTCTGAATGGACGTTTTAGAGACTAAATAGTTTGAATATGGTTAGATTAAGTATTTTGTTTTTATTGTTTGAGTCTTTGTTATTGCTGATAAATATCATCACTCTTCCATTATCGTCGATGTGTGAAATACCGTTAAAGCCGATACTGTTAGTTGCACAGACATAAGAGTCTAAATATATGAAGATTGTGGAAAATCAAGATAACGTGTCAGTAATTTTCTAGGGGGCGATGTCTCAGAGAGGGTTAGGCTGTGTAAAAGAGTGGTAGGGACGGTGTCAGTGATTGATGCAAGAGTCAGTGCCGTTGCTGAGCACTGACTCTTTGCTTACTTAGTGGATAAAGAAAAACAGTCCCATACTCAGCACTGTGGTCAGCAAGGTATTGCGAGTGATGAGCGCCAACACTGTAGCGACTACGGCGCAAATGAGATAGCTGTTGTCTAGGCTCAGATCGAGCTGACCTTCCTGCACAAACACTATGGGCGCAAAGATCGCAGTGAGTACCGCAGGGGCCGAGTAACTTAAAAAGGTTTGGGTGCCCTTACTTAATCGCAGCGGTAGTTTAGGCTCAAGTAGTAAATGACGACTGATAAACACAACCGCCGCCATTGAAAAGATCATTAACCAAATCATACTTTTTCTCCTGACAATGTTTTTGTCTTAATGTCAGTCCCAACTCCAGTATCCACTTCTGTTTTGGTCTGTGCGCTTGCTAACTGGCTGGCGGATTGTTCCGCGGGTTCCGCTTCCTTGGTCACTTTGGCGTAAAGTACACCTGCCGTCATTCCCGCAATGGCGGCAATGAGCAGTCCCGCTTGAATTTTAAAAACGGCGCATACCACTGCTAGGGTGAGCGAGACTAATACACAGACGAGAATCGATGGCTTTTTTATGGTAGGAACGACCAGAGCGATAAAGGTGGCTGCGATGGCAAAATCTAATCCCATCTCATCTAAATTCTCGATCGCATTGCCCGCCACTATGCCAAGAAAGGTTGCTATGTTCCAACCGATATAGAAACTCAAACCTCCGCCAAGGGCGTACCAAGGGTCGAACTTATGTAACTTGCCTTGATTGGCGATGGCAAACAGTTCATCTGTGAGCAAAAAGCCCAATGTTAGGCGCCACTTTAACGGCAACGGACTGATTTGACTGCGCATCGCCATTGCATATAACAGATGGCGTGAGGTGATGAGTAACGTCGTAATTAAGATACTCCACAGACCAATACCGGCTTTCACCATGCCGAGCGCCACTAATTGAGCCGCGCCCGCAAAGATAATCGCCGACATAGCTTGACTCTCAATGGGCGTTAGCCCTACCTCAATGGCGAAGGAGCCCGCTAAAATTCCCCAAGGTACAACCGCTATCGTCAACGGCATCATGGCCAAGGTGCCTTTTAAAAATGCCTTGGATTTTGTGGGATGCACAGGATAAACATCAGGTTTTATAAGCTTGTCGGTGGTCACTTTGGCTCCTAAAAATAGCGGCGATGGGGTTGCTGTTAAATAATAAATGCTTGGATAAGGTTGCTTGCTTAGTCAATAGAGGAGAAAGCAAGAATGAGCATGGCAGATTAACTTAAAGTGGTTGTTTAGGCTTGGATAATATTGCGGCCTATTTCTTTGGCAAATTGCCCCGGCGTAACACCGACTGTCTTCTTAAAATGTTGATTCAAGTGACTTTGATCGTGAAAACCACAATCGAGGGCGACATCGAGTAGCCGTGTGCCTTGTTTGATTTTTCCTTTGGCGAGTCTCACTCTTGCCTGAATTTGGTAAGCGTGGGGCGGTAAGCCGTAATAACGCTGAAATTGGTTCAGCAAATAATAGGGGCTTAATCCCGCGAGTGTTGCCAGCTCTTCAAGGGAGATGTCGGCTGCAGGATGATCGTCGATAAAGGATTTCACCAGTGCTAACGCAGGCTTAGCGATTACAGCGAGGTTATCGCTTGGGCGATTCTTGCCATGGCGTGTCATCAACTGTGTCAAGCTTGAATAGACCAAGCTTTCGCGCAGTAAGCGATTGTCCGATGTATCTAAAGTCGTAAAGGTGAAGCGCAGTAATTCGGCTAATTCAGGATCGTACACTACGGGCTCAGGGAAATAGGGGGCACCGCGGTTTGATGCTAGCTCACTGTTAATATTGGCAAACTGCGCGGGTACTGGATACATGGCACGATAGGACCAACCGCCCTCGGTGGCGCTACAACCATTATGGACTTCGTCGGCGTTGACGAGAATGATGCTGTGCTTTGGCGCCACATGGTTGCCACCCGTGCGATAAAAACGCTGTGCCCCCGTTTCAATCACGCCGACTGTGTAACCTTCGTGGGTGTGCCGACTAAAGTTTTGTTTATGGTAGTGGGCATTGAGTAACTCGAGGCCACCTAATTCACCGGCAATCTGGTAGGCCGCATGTTCTGTGTTCACACTAGGCCTCCGTGTTTAGTGTATGAATGGGCGGTTTGTGCCTGATAGTAACCCAGAAACCCTCAGTGCTTTTGTACAAAATTGCGCATATAGGATTTTGTTTGCGTTTAATGGCGGTTTTTTAATGTTTGTTGCTTAATGCTTGTCGCTTGAGATTTTTCGTTCAGTCTTGCTCGCGACAGGCGTTATTTAGGTCGCCTGCTGTAATGTTGTGAGTTCTGCACCTGCGATAGCCTCTAGGTGTTGAGTGATTTTCTCTATCGGCCAATCCCACCAAGCGATGGCAACAAGCTCATCTATCACAGTTTGCTCGAATCTCAGCTTGAGCACTGTGGCAGGATTACCGCCAACCACAGCGTAGGGTGGCACATCTTTTGTCACTACGGATTGACTGGCAACAATGGCGCCGTGGCCAATTTTCACCCCAGGCATGATAGTGGCGTTATAACCAATCCACACGTCGTTACCGATACAGGTGTCGCCCTTAAAAGGTAAATCTTCGGGCTTGGGCGCCGCTTTCTCCCAGCCATTGCCGAAGATATAAAAGGGATAAGTTGAAAAGCCAGATACTTGATGATTAGCGCCATTCATAATGAATTTCACGTCTTTCGCAATGGCGCAGAATTTACCGATATTCAGTTTATCGCCAATAAAGTCAAAGTGATAAAGTACATTCGACTCGAACCTCTCAGGACCTGCTGGATCGTCATAATAAGTGTAATCACCGACGATAATGTTCTCGCGGGAAATAAAATTTTTAAGAAAGCCAACCTGGGGAAAGCCTTTCATCGGCGCTTTATCGTTGGGATTTGGACCTAACTGCGGGTGAGTGTGGGTACTTGGCATGAATACCTCCGTGCTTAAAAGAGTTATTTACTAGGGTAATGCATTGTCTTTTTTGAATCGTCGTACTTTGGTACGTATATTCTTCATCGGGGAGTAAGTGTTGAACTGGATCATACGGCCCAGAGTCCATTTATCGTACCAAGTTATGCCGTACAGTTGCTGATCACTGAGACTCGTAATCAGCGTTGACAATTTTTCCATTATCATTTCATATTCATCAAGTAAATCAGTATATTGCCATTGGCTATATTCATGATGAAATCGCTCTGCTAATAATCCCAGTTGATTCCATTTATAACCCGTATCGGGAAAATCAACGGGGAGTGCTTGCGATGTTAACTCGTACCATTTGAGCACTAATTTACCCCAACCAATAAGGTAAGCGACGGTATCACTTACACTAATTTGTGTACCTTTGATGTTTCCTTCTATACTGCACACACGGGATATTTGGGCTGGGATTGAACGATAGTCTGCCATCAATTTGGGGAAAACTGAGTAAATAGCCAATTCAAGTTCTTGTTTTGATTGGGGGATAGATGACATCACTACCTCGTCTACATTAGATGCTTAGGCTGAGTTTAACATCATCTATTGGGCTGTTTAGTATTCACCTGTCACAATAAGCTCTTGTTCAATAGATTCAACAACTAAGGCAAGTGTACTATTGTCTCGCTTAAAGCCGACAGAGCAAATTGCCATCGCGCCGTTACCACAGGTTATTTCGGGATAGTCTTCTGTCATAGGTGCTTCATCTTCCGCTACGGGCGTTAACACCCAGCCTGCAGCCAATAAACTCGATTTCACTTCAACGTATTTTTTGCCCCATAACGCGCTGGTGTCCTGTGCTTGAGTAAATAGAGGCAATGCGCCAAGACTTAGCATGACCAGTGGGAGAATTATTTTTTGCATATAAAGCTTTCTAGTTCCTATGTGGTTTCGGTTGGTCGCTTAGCGCTTGTGAGCGTGTTAACAGCATATATTATTCATAGTCCCTCTGCGCATTATCCCTATGTGCATTAGTTGGGGAAATTATGGCTGTTCTTGTTTATTCGTTTTATCAAATATTTTTTCATACAGTATCTGCGTCGATATAAAAATAACAACGAACACACCCGTATCAATAATAAATTTTAATGGCTCAAAAGGGTCGCTAAAAATTTCGTAGTGAAAATCGAAGTATTTGAATAATAATTTTGAGCCAATAAAAGCAAAGATAAAAGAGATAAAGAACTTCAATGGTTTTTCCCTAAAATATGTTGATAAATTAACCATTCTCTTTGGCGCGTTTGTACTCTTGTTGGGATTGATAAATTCCCAGAATGATCAGGCCAAATACGAAATAGAACAATTTTTGCGCTGAAAACTCGATTGTCAACGTAGGATGTTCTAGGTGGCGGTATAGAATACTGTGAGAAATTGCCTCTGTTATCGTCAGAATAAATGGATAGCTAATTAATGCAATAGACGATATTTTCGCGAATTTGTACGTTTGAGGTTGTTTAATGAATTTTGCAATAAATAGTAACGCAAATGATAGCGTCAGATTGCTTATCCATAAAATAGCCGCCGTAATTCGTACTTGAGTATGACTGGCTTGTTCCGCATTGGGATAAACCTCTAATATCTCCTGCAAGTAGCTTGCTGGGCTCACTAATCCCCAAACAGGGTAAAGGCATAGCAGCACGGCAGTGAGCATTAAAATATATCTGATAAACATCCTTTTTCTCCGACAGATTCTGCTTATAAAGCAATACTTGTTATACGAATCATTACCTTAGCATTGTTTTTTACAAGTTGCGATTGCTTTAGCTAAAACTAAATTATTGTGACAAAATCCTTGTTGTTGGATTGCATACTATTTTTTAGGCGCCAACAGCAGAATATATAAGTAGCAAAGATAGCGGGATGGAAAATAGACCAATTAAACGGAATTTATTGTTGAAGTATTGAGCAGACCATAGCGCAAACTTCCTATGTAACCTTGGAGGCGTTAACGCCAAGCCCATTCCGACACCTAACAACACAATACCTATCGCAAAAATGGTCTGTGGAAACTGAGTATCGGTTGAGTAATGGGTAAAAATGAGACCCGCAATAACTCGGCTGGTCACCTCAGCAATATGGAAGTAGGGCTGCTCGCTAAATGAAATGATACCCTTCGAGAAAGACGCAGGTTTTACAACCATCACTAGGCTTAATAACAACATCAATAGACCAAAAGCTGCAATAAAGTACATAGTCGTTCCTTGATATAGTGATGTTTTGATGTTGAAACTATAAATCCAGTGACACAATTAAGCACTCTCATTCCAGTGACACGCTCTGCTTAAATAATAAAAGTCATCCCAGAGGGTCGACGGCGGCATCTACTGCATATGGATGCTCGAATGTCACGGTCACATGGTCAATTATGTTCCCGACATAATAGTGATGTTCCCCATATTCCTATGGGTCAGATATGAATGAGCGGCCATGCCGCCAACGGCCACTTCTACGAGCGTGCTTAATTTCGTTAATTCCTGTGTACTTTTTGTCACTAGTTTTCCGCTGCCATCTTCCATTTCAAATTGATGCTTTAGAGGTGCATTTTTCATGTTAGAAACATGTGGATGTCATGTCTTTTATAAGATTGAGATTGTTGAACAGAAAACTAAGGCCAAAAAGCCTTCGGTGAGCAGAGTATTGCCTTGACTCACCGGGAGCGTCCATATATGTCCTCACTTTTTATAAGGCTATAAGTCCGTCTTTACAATTAAGCACTCTCATTCCAGTGACACGCTATGAACTCATCCCTGAGGGCTCGACGACGGCATCCATGCCGCCAACGGTCACTTCCATGAGAGTGCTTAATTTCGTTAATTCCTGTGTACCTTTTTAGCCAGTTTTTGCACTATCAATTTCCATTTTCAAGTCGACAAATTAGGGCATAAATTCGCTTTCAGCCTTAAAAATATGTGGATGTCGTCACTTTTCTCTCACTTTTCTACTACTAACGTATTGCTTTATTTGTTGAATACAATCACATACTGTGGTTATCATCATGATAACAGGATGATGCATATGTGTTTTGCTTATACTGGAAACATAGAAAGTCTAAAAAACGAGCAAATAGATTTGCTTTTTTGAGGAAACTTCTAGAGAATACTCGCGGTTAATATATATATTAACTATATTTGATAGTGCTGAATGTTGGAAATACGGTGACGAAAACGGTATTAGAACAGAGCTATACAGGGAGTCGTTATACAGTTAAGCACTGTTCTGGTGCTATTGATACTTTTACTAAAGCTTTGAAAAAGTTAGATTCAAGGAAGGTAGACTCTTTTACTCGTGGCATGAATATGCAGATTGAACGTCTTGCTAATGGTCATCGTCTAAGTAATGAGAACTTCCCGATAGAAGGTGACTTGCCAAAAGTTCTAGGTAAACAAAGTGCAAAGAAATTCCACGCTTTAAAAAGGATTCCAATCCGAGGCTATTGTTGGCTTTCGGAAAATCATGCTAGCACGTACTTTATAAGTCATTATATATACAAAGATTTTAATAAGTTACGCGCAAGTGATACTCAAGTAGTTAGGGACAACTGGGAACGTATTGAGGTCAATAATGAAGAGTTTTGAAGAAGATTTTTTCTATGATGGCATTTCTTATGATGATGCTGAAGAACGCATTTATGCGAGAGAAAGTCTTATTTATAATGTGACAGAAGACTTACTTCTTTTCTTAGAAGACAATGAAATATCCAAAAAAGAATTAGCGAAAAGGCTAGGCAAAACTGCAGCATATGTTACTCAGCTTCTGAATGGGTCAAGAAATATGACGCTAGGCTCATTTTCTGACATTTGTTTTGCATTAGGTTTTAAGCCAAAAATTTCTATACCAGTATTGAAATCTGAAAGTGAAGATGAAATTGTTGAGAATTTTGACCTCATTTCAAAGTACATAGCTGACGCGGATTGGACTAATGAATGGGATAACTGGTCTCTTTCGTCTGATGTTTGGCAAAAAGTTAATCACGTCCAAGTCGGGCATATGGTTGTTCATAAAAAAGTTCGGTCAAATGTTATTGATAGAACTGATGTTGGACACTGGCAAAAGGTTGCATAAATGTCTGCTCAATTGCAGGAAGTACAAAAGTTATTGAAAATCCTAAAAGTAGACCTAAGAGGTGCAGCTATTAGGTTTAGTGATAATTACGAACCTGATTCAATAGATGATTTATCGTTGGATATTCAATCTTTTCAGGGATGTGCTCGTGTATCAGAGTCTGAAATTGAAAGTGAAAATAAGGACGAATTGTATGAATACCAATTCTACTATTCGGCAGGTGTTCGTTTAGTAACGCATGATCATAATAGCGATCAAGAGAATACGTTACCAGTTGAGGAAGAAGACGATATTGAATTGCCAATTCATATTGTAACTGAAATTAAGGCTACTTTTACAGCGAAGTACCTATCTTCTCAACAGTTGACTAAAGAACAAATCAAAGTTTTTTCTAAAAATAATGTTGGTTATCATGTTTGGCCTTACTGGCGAGAGTTTGTGCAGTCATCTTGTATTCGACTTGGCATGCCTCCGATTTCGATTCCTATGTACTCAGTAAAAAATTAACACCGTTTAGTACCCGTTAACGGGTACGCTTTTCTCTCGCCTAAAATCCCCGTATACCTATAAGCGCATTTAGCCAACGCTGTGAAGCGTTGGCACGTTAGCCCGCCGTGAGGCAGCGTATCCAAATGGGAAAACCACCCACCTTAGTGGTGATTGCTGTCGGCGTGTCTATGCCGCGAATCGCGTCCTGCCTATTCGGCGTTTAATTGGTTAAGGGTAGAACATGAGTACAACAGTTAAACTCCCATCTTTTCAAACGTTGCCGCAGATTACACCGAAATTTGCCAAGGGCGAATTCCATTGCGGACGTGACCTTCGATGACATGGATGTCATCGTAGAGCCCTGAAGAATCCCCTGATGATTTACATATAAATCATTAGATTGGAGTGAACTTACACCTTGAAGTGTGATCTGATGGAAGTGCGAACAAACATCAATCACAGGGCTTCAAGG
>NZ_JAHKQZ010000032.1:0-44140 GCF_019345585.1 Shewanella sp. NKUCC05_KAH | reverse complement strand
GGCGAAGACCACAAACACGCCTTCAATGTCACAGACGGATGGCGTGCCTACGGAAGACATCCCTGCGATAGAAGTGCCTGAGGCGAATGCTGCGCAAGGATACACTGGCCGTAAATGGGAGGTGAGTAGTTCAACACCTGTGAATCTGAGTCACGGTGCGCAAACGGGCAGCAATTACACCCAAGGACCTAGACGTAATCTGGGGACAATCCCAGATGCAGCGCCGAGTGCTGCGACAGCTCATCCTCGTGGTCCCGCGGCTGGCAATGGCAGCGGTACAACCCCACCTGTGATGGGCAACGGTTCACCATCGGTGGCGGATGATGGCACGCAAACTGATGTTCCGACAGCCGTCGCGGACACACCGACGAATGCGGGGACACCAGCTCGTCCGCCTGTCGCGGCGAAGACCACAAACACACCTTCAATGTCACAGACGGATGGCGTGCCTACGGAAGACATCCCTGCGACAGAAGTGCCTGAGGCGAATGCTGCACAAGGATACACCGGCCGTAAATGGGAGGTGAGTAGTTCAACACCTGTGAATCTGAGTCAGAGTGCGCAAACGGGCAGCAATTACACCCAAGGACCTAGACGTAATCTGGGGACAACCCCAGATGCAGCGCCGAGTGCAGCGACTGGTCATCCCGGTGGTCCCGCGGCTGGCAATGGCAGCGGTACAACCCCACCAGTGATGGGTAATGGTTCGCCATCGATGACAGATGATGGCACGCAAACTGATGTTCCGACAGCCGTCGCGGACACACCGACGAATGCGGGGACACCAGCTCGTCCGCCTGTCGCGGCGAAGACCACAAACACACCTTCAATGTCACAGACGGATGGCGTGCCTACGGAAGACATCCCTGCGACAGAAGTGCCTGAGGCGAATGCTGCACAAGGATACACCGGCCGTAAATGGGAGGTGAGTAGTTCAACACCTGTGAATCTGAGTCAGGGTGCGCAAACGGGCAGCAATTACACCCAAGGACCTAGACGTAATCTGGGGACAACCCCAGATGCAGCGCCGAGTGCAGCGACTGGTCATCCCGGTGGTCCCGCGGCTGGCAATGGCAGCGGTACAACCCCAGCGGTAACGGGCAACGGTTCGCCATCGGTGGCGAATGTGACAGATGATGGCACGCAAACCGATGTTCCTACAAATACAGGTACACCGGCTCGTCCGCCTGTCGCGGCGAACATCACAAGCACGCGTCAAACTACAACGCCTTCAATGTCACAGACGGATGGCGTGCCTACGGAAGACATCCCTGCGATAGAAGTGCCTGAGGCGAATGCTGCGCAAGGATACACTGGCCGTAAATGGGAGGTGAGTAGTCCCACCCCTGTGAGTCTGAGTCAGGGTGCGCAAACGGGCAGCAATTACACCCAAGGACCTAGACGTAATCTTGGTACGACACTTGGTGCTGAGCCTGATTCTGCGGCTGGCAATGGCAATGGTACAACCCCAGCGGTAACGGGCAACGGTTCGCCATCGGTGGCGAATGTAACAGATGATGGCACTCAAACCGATGTTCCTACAGCTGTCGCAGATACACCGACGAATGGGAGTACACCAGCTCGTCCGCCTGTCGCGGCGAAGACCACAAACACGCGTCAAACTACAACGCCCGCAGTGTCACAGACGGATGGCGTGCCTACGGACGACACCCCTGCAACAGAAGTGCCTGAGGCGAATGCTGCGCAAGGATACACTGGCCGTAAATGGGAGGTGAGTAGTTCAACATCTGTGAATCTGAGCCACGGTGCGCAAACGGGCAGCAATTACACCCAAGGACCTAGACGTAATTTGGGGACAGCCCCAGATGCAGCGCCGAGTACCGCGACTGGTCATCCTCGTGGTCCCGCGGCAGGTAATGGCAGCGGTACAACCTCAGCTGCAACGGGTAATGGTTCGCCATCGATGACGGATGGTGAAGTCGGTGTTGTTGCAACGTTAGTTAATACATTAACCCCTGTGTCGACTGAGACAGCTGGTCCTGTTATTACCGCTGAGAGTCAAAAAAGTACTGCTAAACCACAACTTGACCTAGGTAAGATCGAATCGCGCATAGTAGGCCGAGCGGGGGGACATATTCAACATAGGGTACCTAAGTTCTTAGATCGTCCAGAGGCTGGCACGTTAATGGGATCTTGGCGACCTATACCTGAGTCTTTACGAGGTAAAAAAGATTCTGCTGAATTTGAAGAGTGGCGAAAACAAGATTTAGGTCAGTATTTGAAAAGTTTGAATTCGAAGGTCCTGTTGACTCAAGGGGCTACCAGTATGCGGGGACAAAATCATTTTGCCGGTAAATTAAATAATTTAAGGGATCGGGCCGAGATTAAGTCGCAGTTAAATCCCGTTAATCGAATGAATAAATCTGATTACCAGCAAATTTCAGGGTTGGATCTAGTGTCGACCGGACGCTCATATTTACTCGGGACTGCCAGTGGAAAACTGATTGTTACCTCTCCGGTTATTCGAAGTAATCTGGTTTTAGCGCCTTGAATCAATAGCTAACCACCAGACTCTCCATCAATTGAAAAGATTAAATCATAAGAGTTCAGGTTTAATCTTTTTTTTTCTTTTGTAGTGAGATTTAAGGATTTAGTAAGCTTAAATTCTAAACCAGAATGAGGTATGTCTTGTATATAGAAATCAATTCATTGCATCGATTAGTTCCACAGATTGCATTTAAGAAAGAGCGTCACTCAAACGTAATAAAGAAGTCTGATCTTCTTATTTATAACGAGGCTAAGTCGTTATTATCTGCTTTAGAAGAGAGAGTCGAGCAATACCAGCAAATGCTTGAAGAGCAAGTGGTGCAACTGATCGAGGAGAAAGAGCAGGCGCTCAATCTTCACGCTAATAATTTATATAATGAGATAGAAGAAGAATTTCAGGTTAATCAAGAGCGTTGGTTTGACGAAGCCAATCAACAGCTTGTCGATATTGTTGAAGAACAGTATCAAAGTCTTAGTTTGTTGAAAGATGAATTGAAAAACCGACTCGCTGAAACCGTAAAATTGCGTTTAACAGAACTGAGTCTTAATGAGTATTTAATCGGACATCTTGTGGACTTACTCCATGCTGAAATAGACGATCAGGCAAGACATTTGTCTGTAGAGCATACCTATGTCAATGGATTCGCCGTGCTGACGATAGAGAATGACGACAAGATTATTAGCATAGAAACTCAGTCGATTGTTGAAGCACTACGGACTAGCTTGGAGACGGTATGATTAAGCGTCTTCGTCGGTTTCCTATCAAGTTTAATCCCAGCAGTGTGATTATCGCATTTGCGTTGCCAACTATTATTTTGTTCACCCTTCCCGGAGTGGTGATCGATCTGTTTATTTTAATTAGTTTTATTAGTTCAGTATTGCTGCTGGTTATCATGCTTGAGAATGATCAACCTCTAATGGTGACATTTTTACCAACGGTCGTATTGTTACTGACGACCTTTCGCTTGTTATTGTCTATCGCAACGACCCGAAACATTATTGCGAATGAAGATGTAGGTAATGTGATTGAAACCGTGGGGGAGTTTGTGATGGGAGGGAACCTTATTTCAGGGTTACTCATCTTTATCATTATCACCATAGTGCAATTTTTAGTTGTTACCAAAGGTGGCGAAAGGGTCGCGGAAGTGGGGGCCAGATTCTCTCTGGATGCCTTACCTGGTAGACAAATGACGATTGACGGCGATTTAAAAAGCGGTCTTATTACAGGTGAACAAGCACAAAAGTTACGCTCTGATTTAAGCACCGAAAATCGGCTATTTGGTTCGCTCGATGGGGCAATGAAATTCGTCAAAGGTGATGCTATTGCTGGTATTTTGATCAGCTTGGTTAACCTATTTGGTGGCATTTATGTGGGGGTTAATCAGTTTGATCTCTCGCTATCTGAAAGTGTTAGCCGATTCTCTGTACTGACGATAGGTGATGGTCTTGTCTCGCAGATCCCCAGCTTATTGTTATCAATCGCTTGCGGTGTGTATCTCACGCGTATTAAAGGGGATGAAGAATCTAGTTCATTTATGGGGCAGATGGCAAAGCAGGTTAGCCGTTTTTGGAAAAGCCTGTTAGTTATTGGAGCCTTGATTTTACTACTCGGTCTACTCAGTCCAAGTCTGTTCTATGTGTGTATGACGTTATTTATCTTATGTACGCTGTCAGCGTTCTTACTGTGGCGAGTGCAAGGCAAGCCAAAAACTGTCGTAAATACAGGCATTGCCGGCAGTGGACTATATGAATCTCTTACATTTGTGCTAAGGGAACCTCAGCATTGCACCCTGGTAGAAACTAGTCTTGTACAGATTGAAAAAGCACTTTGGGGCCAAGCCCTCGGCGCCCCTATTATCACAGTAGATGAGCAACTTACTGTTGATATAGAAGTTCATATTTCGGGTATTCGTATTTATAGCTTCTCACATGATGAGTCTGCAGAGCTAATCGAAGTACTTGGGGACGAAATTTTTGTTAGTGATGCTGCCACCCAAAATATCGCTACGATTGTGCAATATTTTTTACGGAAATGCTTAGTTGAAAAGTATAACCTTCAATACACCAGCAATATTATTGAAGGACTTGCAAGCCAAAGTGAAGTGATTAAAAACGAAATCGACTCGGCACTTGGTTTGAACCGTGTCCATGATGTGATTAAAGAAATGATCCGTGCTCGCGAGTTTTATCTCGATAGGGTGACTTTCTTTGAGGCATTAATTTATTGGTCTCGTATCGATAATGAGTCTAAAAATTGGCTCAATCGGATTCGAAATCAAGCAAGATATGAAATCACCTCACGTTTAATGAATTCTGAGGGAAAAATCTATGTTGCGCTGTTGAGTTCTGAACTAACCGAGTGCATTGAAACCTTTGTCATGGGGGAGAGTGAGGATTTAGATAGCTTAATTGAGCTTCAGTCAGCATTACGCCAGGAAGTTCTGCGAATGACCTCACTATATGGAAGTAAGCCGACTTTAGTTGTGAACGATAATGAAATTAATTCGGTTAAATCTTTCTTCCAGCAGGTGGTATCAACTATTTCAGTATGTAGCCATGGTGATATAGCTGATCCAAGTTGTGTTGTGAGTTCCGAACCACTACAAGTTTTGATCTAAATTTATGTCAAACGAATCAACTGAACCCAAAAAATATCCGCCAACGGAGAAGAAGCTTCGGGAGTTAAGAAAAAAAGGTCAGTTTCCAAAAACTGAACTAGCAGAACCGACCATGGAGTTAGTGGTATTTGCAGTGATATTTATTGGTACAATTTATTTTATTTTTGATTCGTCAAATGATTGGTTTGAGGTAATGTTATATGCAGATATACAGACAGGCTTAGACATTATTTACACTGTGATTGCGTGGGGTATATTCATACTGCTAATGATTAAGCTCGTCATGGCAGCTATTAGTTGGGTAATGCTAAATAAGAATGTTATTAATACTGAGTCATTAGGTCTTAAAATGGAAAAGATTAGCCCAGTTACGGGGGCTAAAAATATATTTGGAATTGAGGCAATATCCCGTTCATTACGTAAGGTGCTAGAGTTAACGTTTTTGTTGTTTTTGCTTAAATATGTTTTTGATATTGGTGGCGCAGAATTGACTAGGTTGGCACAAATAAACAATGTGTCATACTTTATTTATAATCTAATGCTGTATGTGGGTTTGGTTTCCTTATTGTTTTTTGTTTATGGCGTAAGTTTAGGTTGTGTAGATTTTATGGCTGAGAGTTATCACTTTAATCATAAAAACCGTATGACGTTTACTGAAATGAAAAATGAAATGAAAGAAACGGAAGGCTCGCCAGAAATGAAGTCTGAACGCAAACGGCAAATGCGAGAAGTCATGGATGCGCCAATAACTAAAGGGCGTACACCAACTTTTGCTATTGCAAATCCTACGCATATCTTAGTGCCTATTTGCTATGACAGCATGATAGATAAAGTCCCTGTCGTGCTCAAGATTACAACTGAATCATTTGCATTGGATGAACGCCGTAGATTAGAGGCGCTTAATATTCCGATTTTGGAACATATAGGGCTTGCAAGGGCATTCTATAAAAGTATGCGTACTGGTGAAGACTATATTCCTAAAGAGTTTTACCGCCATATCGCTTTTATTCTCTTAGAATTAAATAAGCAGGAAAGTGCAAAAAATGTTTAGAAATTGGCTTTGGATAGGGGTGATAGTTGGACTCACTTCATGTGCCCAGAATGTGAAAGATGATTCAATAATATGGGATCATGAGTGGAAACAAGATATTTATAATTTACTGTTTTCTGAGACTGATGATGTAGATCATCTACGTTATTGGGTAAAGAGAATACCTGAATATGTAGATGGTTCACCGCATCAAACGACATGTATTGAAGTTTCTACGCCTTCTCATCCAAGTAGGCTCTATCTCGCTAATTTACATACCTATGCGTTAAGCGAGGTAAGCAGTTGTCAAGGTGACTATTGGCTCTATTCAAATCTTATTAATGTAGTGAAGGGTAATAAATTTTATGGCAGTGACCGTTCAACTGTAGCTGATACCGGTCGATCTATAGCGGGTGATCGTTGGAGTTCGGACGATGGGAAATATTGGATAGTAGACGATAAATCATCATGCGCATTAGATAATATATTCGATATTTGTCGTACTCAGTCTAAACACGTACGTTTAGTATTTAATGAGCTATTTATGGTGAATGAATCAGCTCTGACACCAGATGGTAGAAATATGTTGGTTCGCATGATTGAAGATCTGCGTGGAAAGCCAATAGAAAGCATATTGGTTTATGGCATTGCTGATTCATCAGGAGCTTATGAGAGTAATCGACGTTTAGCTGATGCGCGCGCTAAAAGCGTGAAATACTTTTTACAAACTGAAGGTATGAGAAATACGCCCATTTTTTTACGCGGTAGTGTTGAAAATGGTTTACCAACTGCTGAACAGCGTATTACTCAGCGCCGCTTTATGATTGAGATGAAGTTTAATTACGATGAAAAATAAAAAATTTACCTTATTTATAATGGAATTTACTCACTTAGTGCAAGCTTCAAGCCTATCGCTAGATGAACACCAAGCATTATTGTGTCATTTTGGTGATGTAAGCTGCCGCATTGAAGATGGTGCTCGCGTTGGTCTTGCAAACACTATCTTGATTATGGTTGAACTCGATATTGAGCATTTCCCTGCAGATACTGCGTTAAAGATAAATGCTAATTTTTCATTAACATCGGGTGGATATATTGCTAAGTTTAAGTCGAATGATTATTTCTATGTGCGTAATATGCCTTTACCGGACCATCCTCAAGGTTTATTAAAAGCGTTGAGTGATACTGTGAGTATTGCAAATATATTGAGACAAGAGTTGAACTTGCATGTGGTTAGTTGAATTCGTTGATGGCCACCTGCATGGCGTAATATTACCAGTCGAACCAAAACTAGTTATTACAGGGTCAAATAAAGATATAGATGCAGAAACGCTTTATGTTCCAGAAATTTTGCCTGTAAGTACTCGTTGGGAGTTTTGTAATGATAAAAATATCATCTGTATTAGAGGATCAAGAAAAAACGACCGATTAAAAAAACTGAAGTCAGGCCGTATCTATCGCTTAAGAGGCATAGCCTTTTTTGTTTATCAAGAAGGTAAACGTAAACCACAATGGTTAAGCTATCTAGCTCGAAAATATCAAGCACTCATTATGTTAACTTTGTTGCTTAATGCTGGATTGGGTCTAGGTATGTGGATGGTATATCAAGCTAACCAGTACACGCAAATTGCAGAACACTTAACTCAACTCAACGGTAGTTACGTCAAGAATGGCAAGCTTAAGGTGCCCAATAGCGCTTCCTTTTTGTTGTTGCCTGAGGTTTTGCAAGCAAATGCTGAGATTGTTGAAGCAAATAATTTGCAAATTCTCTCACAACCTGTTGTGGAATTAGTCTCAAGCGATTCGAAGCAGCCTGTTAGTTATAAGGTAATAAATAAAGTCGATCGTGATCAAATCCAGGTTGAGACCTTTGAAACTGATAATCGAGTTATGGCTGTGTTAGGCGAATATGGTTTGTCGTTTAATAAAATAAATGATACTTGGTTTGTCAATGATAACGCCAAAGCTGCAATTGTGCTAAGAGCTAATGGGCTACAGGATATTATCCCATCCGTTTCAGTTCGGAATGATAGCACTCAAGTTATTGATAATGCCAACTTTCCATATTCAATCTTTTACTCATCGACATCAAGAGGGTATATATATGACGACAAGTATCGATATTGGGTTGGTAGTAATGTACCACTTCTAGGTGTGATTCAGTCTATTTCACGTAATAAGGTCATTTTTAAAGACCGCAATCAAACACGCGTATATTTTATTCAATCATAATAGGAAAACTGAAATGCTAGATATTCAAGCTAGATCTATGACCAGTGCTATTCCCACTCCTGAGTCCGAGGCTAAGGCGCTCGAATTGGCCTTGAACCAGCTTCCCATAGCGACTAAAGCGGTTAAAGCATCATCTTCAAATTATTTATTTTCAGCGGGCAATCGAGACCCGTTGAGTCTGATTGATACAATTCTTTCAAAATATATTTCAGAACAGACAAAAAGTGCTGAAGCTAAAGCTGACAATATTTCATTAAAGTCAGAGGCCATTGCCGAAATTAACCGCCTATGGGGGTTAATTATGAGTGATAGATTACCGAACACTAAACCTGGTGATGATAAAAGCACTAAGTTAAATGGAGGCAGTGCAGCGGGATTTTTGAGTCAAATAGACGACATCATTAAAACTAAACTTGGCAATCCTCAGGGCGTTGGAGAGATCGCGGGTACTGATTGGAGCACTAAGAACGTAACTTATGATCAACTCCAATCTATGAATGCAACTATGACAGCATATTGTGACACCATCCAAGTCGATTTAGATACTGAGCAACAAAAGTTTAAAAATACTATGACAGAAATTACCTCTGCTCAAGAAGAGATCCGTGATGTCCGTCGCTCAATTATTTCTATTTCTCAGGGAGGCTAAATGATGCGCATCGCGATAGATGTTGTTATTGCAAATTGTACTATGACATTGGATGAACTTAATCATTTACAAACAAGTCAAATTAAGCCAGTAAACGACTTTGTTCAATCTGAAGTATTATTAAAAAGTGGTAATGAACTGATAGCAACAGGCTCATTAATAAAAGTAGATGACCAGTTTTATGTTTCTATTGAGCAAGTTAATAACATCGTGAATTAATTTATATTTTCAAGTTAAAACCTGTAATAGTTAAATTAATATAACGATTTATCTATTGGTTAAATCTATATATTTGTGGCGCATGTATATCAGAGGATATCTTGTGCCTTTATATTTTATTTATTAGTAAGGTTTTTCTGCTAACTATATTGATTGGCATTAAGAGTTTATATATTATGCAAGCAAGTGTTAATCAATAGTAACTTATTTAGATATAAAGCACTATGAAAAAATTTAATCAGATTTGAGTAGATGCGAAGTTAATTAGATAGACGTGTTTATTGCAAATAATTAGGCTGATAGATTTTTTAGTAAGGTACTACCTCCTATTCTAAAGTGTAAATGCTCTATTATAATTATGTATTTCGCTTGCTGATGTCTTTGGAGAACTTATTTCTGTAGAGTTAATGCGTAGCTATTCACTCTTCATCACTATATCTGAGCTAGATTTATTGAATTATATAATATCATTAGCCAATGCCTTGGCTATATAATACTAGTGTATTTTGATTTTTATGGAATATATTTACAGCTAATTTTTACATGCTTCTAATATATAATGAGATATTTAAAAAAACAGCTTCTATAGTTATTAAAATATTTTATTTATGGTAACAATAGCTACAACGGTAAACATCGATGCAAGTAGTGAAGAAATTAAGCATACTAAGAAAAAATATACATGATTAATAGACAAATTTTCTCGCATCATTTCCGTTCTCTCTATAAAATATGAAATCATGCCGTGATTGTTTAAAACTTTATTTCCTTGTTCGATACTTTTGATTTCAATTATATCTTTTTTATCGGGAATTTGAATGTCCGTGGTACTTTTATCTAAAATAAGTACATAACCTTCTTTTGAAATTGTTTTGATTTCGCAAGCTAAGTTGTCGAATTGGGTAAGGGTTTTTCGCAAATTTGAAATAGCTTTTGTCAAGGATGTTTCACTTACAAATACTTTCCCCCAAACTTTTTCTTGAATATATTCCTTATTTACAACACTATTAAAATTATCACATAGTAACTTTAAGATTACTGCCTCGCGACCACCTATTTTCACTGTATTTTCTTGTGTACTAATCTGTCTTTTAAGTACATCAAATACTAACTGATTTCCCAACACATAGTTTCTTGTCATTTTTTAGCCCTCTTAAGCTCACTCGCTTGATATAAGTCTAGTGTTAAGTATGATAAATGGACCCTATTCGTTTTATGAATAAGGTATTTAATGATTTTTTCTTGGTTATTAGACTAGTTTGTTTGACAGCTTTTTGCTGTGTCATTTGCTTGCCGTGCTCATTACTGTCAAAAGCAGTCTTTAGTCTATTTATGCGCTTACATCGTGCAGCAATTTATTCATCGCTAGCGACTCATTTTGCTATATTGTGTTTTATAAATTAAAAATTAGTCATTTTATTAAGTTTAGGAGATAACTTTGTATTGCCCTCAGCACTTGATTTCTGTGTTATTCCTTGTTCGGTCATTTCAAATATTGTTGTTGATCAAGTTTAATTTACTTCAATAGTTAAACTATGTATCAATCGAAAAACACCGCCTTGTAAGTAAGTTAGTAATTTATATTTTTTTTGTAATTGTTTTTTTTGGATATTTTCGTGATTTTCTGGATAAAAATTTTCACATTTCCCAGTTGTGTCATGATAGTTTTTGGTAAATCTGCAAGTATATCGAATTGATATTTATGATTTTAATATGTACTAAACAACAAAACTATGCGTCAAGTGCTCAATAACGGAGAGGCATACTAGCGAGACTTGCTTAAAAAAAAAACTATATTTTTTTCATGGCTATGAATTTTTTGTTCTTTTGCCCTTTAACTTGCGAAGTTAATTTTCATAACACACTGTTTTTTGATGGTTTGATGGTTTGATGGTTTTATGGTAATTATATTGTTGTATTATTTGTCAAAAATGACCTTGAGGTTGTTAAAAAAGTCATTGCAGTGATTGATCTATGCCAACACACCTTCCTACAGTCAAGAGGTTTTTATCTGATAATATTTTCTGCTATAAGTCGAATGAGGTTGCAGTACACATTAGGTCTCATGGGCTAAAACTAGGAATGTCTGCGATACTAAGTCGTTGTATGCTGAAGCCAAATTTTAATAAGTCACTACTTAGTAGCAAATACCCTTTATCTTAAACAAGAATTATTACTATTATTAATTGAGTGTTGTTTTGCCAATGGAGGTATTGCTTTTAAGTTCTAGTTATTACTCAGAGTGATCCTATCTACAGCTATCCTGCGTATGGAAATGTAGTAAAAAAGAAAGTCCATTATATTGAAGGAGATAGAATGAAAGCGTTGCCGAAACTAAATCAACTTAGAAATCTTAGGGCTATTATTCAACATGGAAATATTAGTGCTGCTGCACAAATGCTTCATCAGACACAGTCGACATTGACGAGAAGTATCCAGGAGCTTGAAAAGACGCTGGGTGTTACCTTGTTAGACAGAGGGATGAATAGCACTGTATTAACTAAAGCCGGCATGATGTTTGAGCCTAGAATGAATTTAATCCTGAATGAGTTAGAGAGAGCAGTTGATGAATTACGACAAATTGAGAAATTATCAGATGGAAAAATAGCTTTTGGTTGCTCTCATTTCCCAGCTACTAGTATTGTTCCTGATGTTATTAAAAAGTTCCAAGAACGCCATAATTCCACTCGGATTACTATTATTGAAGGGCAGCTTTCTGAATTACTAAGCTCTTTACGTATGGGGAAGCTAGATTTTTTTATTGGCGTTGTATCTTCCGATTTAATGCTTAATGAGTTTGTTGAAGAGAGGTTGACATCGTGTAGTTTTTCGGTCGTAGCTCGCAAAGGACATCCTCTTGCTAATAGTACTTCACTAGCTGAACTACAGGCTGCAAAATGGTATATTCCAGCTGCAAGTCATGGATATTATAGCGATTTAGAAATAGTAATTTTTCCTCATGGAGTCAAATCTTGTGGTTCGGTAATTTTTGGTGATTCAAGTGCCATCGCTCGGAAACTTGTATTAAATGAGGACTATTTGTTTGTTGGTCCTAGACCTATGTTTTTAGCTCCACATCACAAAGACTTGATATCTATTATTCCAATTAAGGATAAGCTTCCTGAGGGCCATTATAGCTTGATTTTTCCTCGTAACAAAAAATTAACTCCAGCTGCATTGAATCTCGTTAATGAAATTCGCTTTGCATATTTTGATTTCATAAAATCGCATAGCTAATTTATTAGGGTAAATCTAGATTAAGATATTTTATAGCCCTGTGGTGACGGCTCTGCAAGAACTCACCTATTACTGTGAACACTTAGAAAAACGACGGCGGCATTTTACGACAAGCTGTCAGCACTTTTAAAAAACTGACACCAAAACTATTTTAAACCGCCAACCTTTAGGCAGTGAGTTGGCGAAACTTAAATATGTTATTTTTGAAAGAATTAGCTCGATTTCTACCTCTATTCTGTATTTAACTACTTTTAGTATTTCTTATTAAATCGACTTCGGGAACTATCGCTCGAACGCACATAATATTTTTTTTAACATGGGGGCTAGATTTTTTGTTGTTCCATAATATAATTAAATTATTGCGTCTAATTAATATGGACGCAATAAAATCTTATGTAATTGATAATTTTTTAATTATCGGTTAATTTTCCAAATTTATAGATAATATAATCGCTCATTCGAGATGCTAACATTTGGTGTACCTCTTGGCTTGGATGAACTTCATCATGAAATACATGCCGATGTGCAGGATCAAAAGCTTTACTCGTGCCAAAGATATCCACATAACCGACACTATTTGCTGTGTGAGTGTCATAACCTACCTTATCAGCTTTATCTAGTAATTCAGTAAATTGATTATCGAAATCGAAAAACTGTATATTTACTCCTTCGGCCTTATATCGCTCCGCGAGTTCTGCTATTTTTTGGCTTAGGCTAGCATTATGTTCACTGGCGAGAGCACTATTACTGGTGCAATATGTTTCGTCTTGTTTTTGGGCATAGGCGGTCTTCGTGAAGTCTGGAATCCCTGTAACTAAGATGTTTTTTATTTTTTTATTTCCCACTAATTTAGTGATTTGTTTCTCGTAACAGTGTACCACTTTTTGAGTGTCTTTCTTATCGAACGTCATATAATCGTTGCTGCCCAGAGCGAGTATGACTAAGTCATCAGATTTAAAATCATGTTTTTTAATTTGACGTTCCATGTTGGAAATAAACCAGAAGGTGGGATTTAACTTGGAATATTTAGCCGCTACAGCACCACCTTCGGCATAATTTACCAGTTCTTTATTCAAATAGGCAGGTGAAGATATAAAATCTGGCCATACGAAACCATTGGTAAAACGTCCAGCGTGATATTGTTTAGAGGAAAGCATTATTCCCAAGGTTTTTGATTTCATTCGGCCTTCTGAATCCGATAGACTATCTCCTATCACGACCAAACGTTTAATATGATTCAGTGATGCGTGATCATGAGGGGTTAATATATTAGAAAGCCTTTGTTGACGCTCTTGGTGATCATTTACTGCGACTTCAAATAAACGGTGGCTGAAGTCTGTCATCTGAGTGGGTCCATCAATCGTATCCTGTGTCGATACAGGTCCATTCACCACACTATTATGGTGCTGATACTTTAGTCGTGAGTGTGGAGATTGGGATGATGCTAATAGAGGCCGAACATGTTTTATTGAGATTGTAGGATTGCGGTGTTGGGTGTTCGTATTGAGTGGTACGAATATTGTTCCTTGAACTATGCGAAATGGCATAGGGATATTTCCTATTGGTTATCTGTCGGTTTTATGACTATCAGACTTATTAGACAGATGTACACCATAAAAATAATGAAATACTCTGATGATTATTGAATTAGAGCTTGAGGTCTGTATCTATATGGTTTCTAGACGATCATACTGTATTGGCTTGAAAATATTTTTCTATCCAAGAGGCCTTATTACTTAAATCACTCTCCAGTGACCCCATTCCTACCTTGTTTCCTGTGCTAATTGACCCTCTGGCGGATGGGCATAGCTAGCCTTATGACTTGTTCATCACTTTTAAACCTGACTGTTGTAATCCCGCAGACTCAATTTCGGGCTGATGGACTGTTTATAACAATTTACCGATATAGCTCACCTTTACATGGTGAGTATTTTAAAGGTGAGGTAGCGGCATTAGCCATTTATAGTCACCACCTATGCATTGTATTTACTAATTTTTATTTTTTTCAAACGTGTTTTCTGTGGCTAAAGTTTAAGTCTATCAATCCTGCTTAGTGAAGGAGGAGTGATAATATTTATTCATGTTTATTCACGTTAGTTCTCTTAAATAGTTTTTGATAATTAAAAGTGATGAAATATTATATTTTTTCATTAAGGAAATATACTGATATCGAATATGCTCATTTTTTAACTCAGTGGAAAACTTGACATGCGCATGAATATATTTAGTAAAGCTAACTCTTATGACTTATTGACGCCGAATTTAAAAAATAGCGATAATGCGTCACCGATTCAATTGGTTTCTGTTCGTCCGTTGACTGAACAAGAGAAGAAAAATTTAACAAAAAATAAAACTTATTCTAACTTTATTAAAAATAACAAATCAATCAAGTCTGCAACCGTACTGACTAAAATTAAATCTTTATTTGATAATAGCTCTGGTAAGAACAAAATGTTAAGTAAGCGAGGCTTAACTATTGAAGTTAAAAAAGGTTCAACTGAAGAAGCAAGTGCTCAATGGAAAAATGACCCGCTACGAAATCACTTCAAGTCTGCAGACTTATCGTTACACAGCCTATTATCGGACAAGCAAACTGTTCTTAAAGGTCAATTGTCACCCTTAATCGGTAAGGGGATTATTGGTTGTCATAAAAAATACGAATACTTGCCTTTTCCTATTACTCATATTCAAAATGATAAGGATGGTAAACATGTATCTTCGGATACTCTTGAAAGTAAAGCTGGGTTAGGATATTACACTGGCGAGCATATCGCACCGGAAGAAATAATTCCAGGGAGCCCAATTGGGCAGTATTTTCATCAAGCATTATTTGATAAAAACTTGCACATTCTCGCTATTGATAATGGCAATAAAGGTACTTTTGGTATCTCATTTGATTTAAATCAAGTCAAAGAGGGCCAGCCTATTTTAGTTCATTGTAGGAGTTTGTCGGGTTGCTCAGTTGTGTTTGCCACTAAATCGAATAAGTTATTTGCTTTCCATGCTGGTCAACGCCCAAATGAAAAAGAACATTGGATTACAGCCGAGAAAGGTGCGGAATCGATTGCACAAAGTGCTGATTTTTTAGCTAATGGCACATCAAATACGTTATCATGCACTAATAACCAAGAGTTAGTAAGTTATTTATCAAACCATTTTGACCAATCTGCTTTTATTTATTGTGGTCACGGAGAGTCAGTCATGAGCCAACCCAATGTAAACTGCTTTGATTATAATATGGGACCACAGCGAGATGAACCCCGTGTAGGAAATGCCATGGCTTTAGTTAGTAAAAATAAAGGTAAAATCAGTGTGAATGTATTAGGAGATGATCTTGGTATAGATAGCGGTAGCTTTGAAACACGATCATTGCAACATTCGATGTTCGCATTATTTACTGACAAATAGTTTTCTCGTTAATTGGCTAATTTTGCTCTATTATATTAACTAATTAAGCAGCTAATCAGTTGGAAACAACTATTAGCTGCTGAAAATGTTATTAAGAAAATTGTTAATTTTTTAAAAAGTCATTTATTAGGTTAAATTATAACTAGCGGTCGTTGGTTTTTTCTTTGAACTATAAAGTTTCTGAAAGCTCACGGCTAAATTGCGTGGCTATACGTATCTACAGTTTACGCTACACTCGGCGCTTCCCATCTGTCCCATGCTTTTTAATTTTCCACTCGCCTTCGCCATCGATTTTCAAGTCCGTCGAGTGGATAGCAAAGTGTTCAATGGTGCTTCTTGTCTTGGTTTTTAAGGCGATATTTACGCTTTTTGCTCGCTTGATGATATAGGTGTAATGAGAGCAAGATAGTTGGATGTCGCCTAGTTTAAGCACTGAATTGATAAGGCCTTGCAGGGCTCGCAACGGCATAGAGAAAACATGTTTAACCATCCGGTGGTAATAGCTAAGGTCACTAAACAAGCGGGGACGCCTTTATTGCAATGCTCAGTTTTCGTTTTCCACATTGCGATAGCCTCTTCATCAATCCAGAAGGTAAGCAAACCACGGTTTATCAAGGCTTGGTTATAGCGTTTCCAGTGAGTGGTTTTGTCGTGAGGTTTTGGCACGATTGATAGTGAAGAAAGTGGATTATGCTGATCAGATCAGCAGACAGTGTTTTAGTTCAATCGATTTAGGAAACAAAGCTCTTTTATAGCCCAAGCTGACCAGCAATAACCGCCAGCTTAATGATGGGCAATACAGCTATTGTATTTATTGGATTGATATTGATAGAAAACAGTAATGTATCAGCCGATCGAAGCTGAAATGGTTACTAAATTGGCATCAGTGAAAGAGGTGATTTAAAAGCCATTATGCACAGAGATGATTTAGTGAGTTAACTTTAGCGTCTAGTCTGAGTATCATCAGTCTAATATATTATCCCGCATCAATTGTGGTCGTTTAATCCAACGATTGAGTAATGAGTATGAAAGCGCATTTGATCACCCGACAGGGTTGGCAAACTTTAGATAAAGAATTGAAGTATTTGTGGAAGAAATATCGGCCGCAAATCACCCTTAAAGTCCAAGAAGCGGCGGCGCAGGGCGACCGTAGTGAGAACGCGGACTACACCTACAACAAGCGTTTGTTAAGACAAATTGATGGCCGAGTCAGATACTTAGTTAAGCGGTTAGAAGAATTAAAAATCGTCGATTACTCGCCGCAGCAGGAAGGTAAAATATTCTTCGGCGCTTGGTTTGAGCTTGAAAATGAAGCCGGTGATCGCGTGCGTTATCGGATCGTCGGTAAAGATGAGCTCGATACAAAATTAGGCTATATCACCATCGACTCGCCCATGGCGCGTGCCTTAATCGGCAAGCAAGTGGATGATGAGGTGCTAGTGCAAACACCCTCGGGTCCAAAAGAGTGGTATATCAATCAGATCCGTTATACCCCTTTTGAAACTACTCTCGCCAGCGAGGCGAATTAACCACAGACTTGCCGCTCTTAAAATAGCGGCGGTAGTCACGGGATTGCGGGAAAGATCAAACTCTCTGATTTGACCTAGGCTTTAGCATGAAACATACGGGGCGCCTGTGGTATCTTTGGCGCAATAACGATTTACTTTACAGTTAGGCACGACACTTTATTTATGCAAACTAATGCACATAACATCGCTCTGATTATCGCTCAAGAACTGAATGTTCGTGAGCAACAAGTTGCCGCAACCATCACTTTGCTCGACGATGGCGCGACAGTTCCCTTCGTTGCTCGTTACCGTAAAGAAGCCACAGGCGGTTTAGACGATACACAACTGCGTACCTTGTACACACGTTTAGGTTACCTGCGTGAGCTGAACGACAGACGTCAAGTGATCCTGTCTAGCATCCAAGCTCAGGGTAAGTTAACGCCAGAATTACAATGGGCGATTGACGAGGCAGACAGTAAGACACGTCTCGAAGATTTATACCTGCCCTTCAAACCTAAGCGTCGTACTAAGGGCCAAATCGCTATCGAGGCTGGGCTTGAGCCATTAGCCGATGCATTACTGGCTGATCGTAGCGTAGATGTCGAGACTACAGCGGCAGGCTATATCAATAGCGAAGCGGGTTTTGCCGATGTTAAAGCTGTGCTCGAGGGCGCGCGTTATATCCTGATGGAGCGTTACGCCGAAGACGCTGAATTACTGCGTAAAGTGCGTGAGCATTTAAGCCAAAACAGTGTGTTAGAAAGCCGTTTAATTGCTGGCAAAGAGAAAGACGGCGCGAAGTTCCGCGATTATTTTGAGCATACAGAACAGTTAGCTAAGATCCCATCACACCGTGCGCTGGCTATGCTGCGTGGGCGTAATGAAGGTTTCTTAACTTTATCTATGAATGCTGACCCAGCCGCTGAAGCGGGCCAAGGTAGTTACTGCGAAGTGATTATCTGTGATCATTTAGGGCTGAAATTAGGCGATAGCAGCGTTGATCAGTGGTTGAAAACCGTGGTGACGGCGACATGGCGTATTAAGATTGCCCTGCAGATGGAAACTGAGTTTATTTCGCAAATGCGCGAACGCGCTGAAGCCGAAGCGATTAAAGTTTTCGCCCGTAATCTAGGTGATTTATTGATGGCCGCTCCTGCGGGCGCGAAAGCCACCATGGGACTCGATCCTGGTTTACGTACCGGTGTTAAAGTCGCTGTGGTCGATAACACAGGTAAGTTGTTGTGCCATGCGACTATTTTCCCACACGCACCGCAAAATCTGTGGGAAAAGTCGATCCGTACTTTGGCTAACTTAGTCAAAATGCACAAGGTTGAGTTGATTGCGATTGGTAACGGCACTGCATCACGGGAAACTGACAAGCTGGCCGCTGAGCTGATTGCCGAAGTGAAAGATACCCATCCACATTTGACCAAAGTGATGGTCAGTGAGGCGGGTGCGTCTGTGTATTCTGCATCGGAATTGGCGGCGTTGGAGTTTCCTGATCTTGATGTGTCGATTCGTGGCGCTGTGTCTATCGCCCGCCGCTTGCAAGATCCATTAGCCGAGTTGGTGAAGATTGAGCCTAAGTCTATCGGTGTCGGTCAATATCAACACGATGTGAGTCAAAGCCAATTATCGGGTTCGCTGGAAGCCGTGGTGGAAGATTGTGTAAACGGCGTGGGTGTAGATCTCAACATGGCCTCAGTGCCGTTATTGTCACAAGTGGCTGGTTTAAATAAGACGTTAGCGAAAAATGTGGTCGATTATCGCGATGCCAATGGTCAGTTTAAGAATCGTAAAGAGCTGCTGAAAGTACCGCGTTTAGGGCCTAAAGCCTACGAGCAAGCGGCGGGCTTTTTGCGTATTCGAGAAGGGGACAATCCACTCGATGCCTCGTCTGTGCATCCAGAGGCTTATTCGCTAGTGGAAACTATCGCTAAGACTAAGCAAGTAGAGTTGGCGAGCCTGATGGGTAACTCTGATTTGCTGCGCAGCATCAAGGCAGAAGAGTTTATTACGGCGGAATTTGGTTTGCCGACGGTCACAGATATTTTAGCAGAACTGGATAAGCCTGGACGCGATCCCCGCGGTGAGTTCAAAACCGCCAAGTTTAAAGATGGTGTTGAAGAACTTAAACATCTGAAACCTGAAATGGTACTCGAAGGCGTAGTGACCAACGTGACTAATTTTGGTGCCTTCGTTGATATTGGCGTACATCAAGATGGACTCGTGCATATATCTTCTCTAACCGACAAGTTCATCAGCGACCCGCACACAGTGGTGAAAGCGGGAGATGTGGTGAAAGTCAAAGTTATGGAAGTTGACGTTGAGCGCCGCCGCATCGGTTTGAGCATGCGTTTGGATGAAGCTATCGACCAGAGCAAGCCACAGCAAAGACCACACAATCCTGCCAGAACTAATCATGGTAAAACACCGCAGTCAGCGAAACCGGCTGCGCGTCCTGCGCAAAAGCAAACACCTAAAGCGCCAGCAAACGCGGCCATGGGCAATGCCTTTGCCGATGCCTTCGCTAAGCTGAAAAAGTAGACGCTGTAATGTAAATACTCGGACATACGTCATGTCCGAGTCGACTTTTTAACCTGTTACTCACAAAATTGTTGCATAAATGTCGTCTTAGGGAATATAAAGTCGGCATTTAATGCAACGTTAAGCAAAATCGGTTGTCATAGCACAGCTTATTCACCGATTTTTCAAATTGACACTCCAAAGCAGAGTGGCTCTTTTTACACGTTTTGGGGTAACACATGCAATCTGGTTTATCACCTCGCGGGCGAAACAATGCCCATGGGCCTTTCCGCGCCATCTTTATTTTTTCGTTATTAGTGCTTTTCATTGCCACCGCGAGCCGTATCGCTTTAGGGCTGTGGCAAGCCGATCGCGTTGCCGCTGTGGATGGTTGGTCGCATCTCTTAATCCAAGGTTTACGCGTCGATATCGCTACCCTGTGCTGGTTATGGGGTATTGCTGCCTTAGGAACCGCATTATTTTCAGGTGATCATTTTATTGGCCGTCTGTGGCAGCCGATTTTGCGGGTGTGGTTAACTGTCGGTCTGTGGATCATACTGTTTTTAGAAGCATCGACCCCCGCCTTTATTGAAGAATACGGTTTTCGTCCGAATCGTTTGTATGTGGAATATCTGATCTACCCGAAAGAAGTGCTTTCTATGCTGTGGGCGGGTCGTAAGCTTGAGCTTATTTTCTCAATATTATTAACCATAGGTACACTCTGGGGCGGTTGGGTTCTCAGTGGTAAACTGACGAGAAACCTGCGCTTTCCACGCTGGTATTGGCGTCCAGTATTAGCGCTAATCGTTATCGCAATTACGATATTAGGTGCCCGTTCAACCTTGGGTCATCGTCCGCTTAACCCCGCTCTGGTGGCCTTTGCTGACGATCCATTAGTGAACTCTTTAGTGATTAACTCTGCCTATTCCTTGGTGTTTGCCATCAAGCAGATGGATAGTGAAGAAGATGCTTCTAAAGTGTATGGCAAGCTAGATAACGCGGAGGTTATTGCAACGATTAGGCAGGAAAGTGGTCGCCCTGAAAGTGCCTTTACTTCAACGGATATCCCATCACTGAGCTTTAACCAAGCCAGTTATACTGGTAAGCCAAAGAACTTAGTGATCCTACTGCAAGAGAGCTTAGGCGCCCGTTTTGTCGGTAGTTTAGGTGGGTTACCCCTGACACCGAATATCGATGCCTTGTCTAAAGAAGGTTGGTATTTCGATAACTTGTACGCTACTGGTACACGATCTGTACGCGGAATCGAAGCCGTGACAACAGGTTTTACGCCAACGCCCGCTCGCGCTGTGGTGAAGCTAGGTAAGAGCCAAGTTGGCTTTTTCAGTATTGCTGAATTGCTTAAAAATCATGGTTATACAACGCAGTTTATTTATGGTGGTGAGAGCCATTTCGACAATATGCGTAGCTTCTTCTTGGGCAACGGCTTTAGTGACATCATAGATCAGAAAGATTACAAATCTCCGGCCTTTGTGGGCTCGTGGGGCGCGTCAGACGAAGATTTAATGCGTAAGGCCAACAGTGAGTTTGAGCGTCTGCATAGCGAAGGTAAGCCTTTCTTTAGTTTAGTGTTTAGTTCGAGCAACCATGATCCATTTGAATTCCCAGATGATCGTATCGAACTTTATGAACAACCTAAGCAAACTCGCAATAATGCGGCGAAATATGCCGACTATGCGGTTGGTGAGTTTTTCAAATTGGCGAAAAACGCAGACTATTGGAAAGATACGATTTTTATCGTGGTTGCCGACCATGACAGCCGAGTGGGTGGCGCGGATCTGGTGCCAGTATCGCGTTTTCGTATTCCGGGATTAATTCTTGGGGATAATGTTGCGCCAAAACGCGATCATCGTATCGTGAGTCAAATTGACTTGCCGCCGACTTTGTTATCCTTGATTGGAATATCTGACTCTTACCCTATGCTGGGCCGAGATTTGACCCAAGTCAGCGATGATTGGCCAGGGCGTGCTCTGATGCAATACGATAAAAACTTTGCGCTGATGGAAGGTAAAGATGTTGTCATTCTGCAACCAGAGAAAGAGGCACAGGGTTTCGAATATAATGAAAAAAACGAGCAGTTAACGCCTCATCCACCCGCTGCTGCCGCGCTAGAGAAGAAAGCCTTAAGTTGGGCATTGTGGGGCAGTTTAGCCTACCAGCAAGAGCTGTATCGTTTGCCTAAATAAGCGTTAAACAGAATGGAAAATGCCGCTATTTTTAGCGGCATTTTTGTTTATCATTCAGGTTAATTTTGTTCGCAAACGGATTCATACGATTGGAATAGGTTAAATCCACGTCGACATAATAGATTCTTGCTCTGGCTGAGTCTGTTGTTGATAGAACTGACTAATGCGTTGCCCAAGTTGTTGATAAAATTGACTCGATTCGCCTTGAAGCGATTGCCTTGCCGTACTGCTGGTATTCGCTTTGGCGTTACTGCTGGCATAATTTGCCGCACCTTGACTGACCTTTAAGCGTATATCCTTACGTTGCAGCGCCGCTTGGCCTCTTGCAGCAATTTTTAGCGTTTTAGGTAAAACACGCTCGGCCACTACAAGGGGCGCTTTTTTCTCTTGCTGTTGTTGGTTCTGTTGCTGTGAGGATTGCTGTTGCTGCTGTTTTTCTTGAACTTGTTGCTGATTATGCTCGAGCGTTTTCGCCTGTTGTTGAGCTTGATCCGCTGTGCGTTCATTCTGTGGATTAAAGGCGCGTTCTTCGTGACCTTTAGTTGCCGCTTGTGGTGGGATGACCACAGGTTTCAGTTGGTTGTCGACCCGAGCCGAGTCCGTCGCGACATTACTGGTCGCTAGCGGGACTTGGGGGTAGTTACTGACAACTAACATGGAAAATTCCTTGGCACATTAATGGTTAAATACTAGTCATTAATCGCTCAAAGATAAAGCGTTAACGTGTCTGTAACGTTAACCAAGGCATAAATACCTGCAAAAACTCCTGCTGATGGGAAATAAAGGGCGCGTGAGAGGCTTTGGCGAGCATCACATCCTCACTTTGAGCTGTGATGGGCATTTTAGGTGGTACGCGTTTGGGCACTAGCCCGTCGAGTCGGCCCCAGATCCTTAGCCAAGGTTGTTGCAACTCTATCAGTTGTTGCCTTAAGTCGACGTCGGTCAGCATATTTAGGCCTTGAGTTAAGGCTCTGGTATTGGGTAAAGGACGTGCGAGGACAAGATCGCGCAGTTGTTTGATGTCTTCCTTGGCGGTTTCGCTACCCATGGCTTGAATCGCCAGAAATCTCTCTATAGTTTTAGGTAAATTTTGGCCGATTTGTTCTCTAAATTGATGAAGGACTTGTGGCGGAATGCCCGGCCATGCTTCGTCTTCCCTTGCCATAAAGCAAGGGGATGAGGCAATAGTAATCAAGCCTTTGATTTTTTGTGGATAACTTAACGCTGCCTGAGTCGCAACGAGCCCACCGAGTGACCAGCCGGCCCAAATAGCGTGTTCAGGTAATGCAGCGACTAAGGTATCGACCCAGGTTGATAGGCCACCTTCAACCATTTGGCTATGGCCGAAGCCCGGCAAGTCTACATAGTGCACCCTATACTGAGACAGTGACTCATGTAATGGCGTAAACACAGCGCTATTCACTCCCCAACCGTGAAGCATCACCAGATCTGGCCCTTGGCCGCTGATTTCAATATGCAAATTTGCTTGGTTTGTGGATGTCACTTGGCTCACTTGAGTGCCTCAAAAATGGATTAGGTGAATGTATGCCGCACTTTGTCAAAAGGATTTGGCCGCAATCTGCTTTGCGGATAATGCGTTTAGGCTATCAACTCGGTACAAGGTGGTTGGCGGGCAGTTTACCTAACCGTTGCCTGCTGTGCCACCAATCCATATCACTTCCCGAGACTGGCATTTGCGCCATTTGTCTTCAATCTGGCTTATATCATGGGCCTATTTGCTTAGGTTGCGGTAAGTCGATGCAAATAGAAGTCGATTATTGCGGTGAATGCCAAAAGCGCCAGCCACGTAAAGTTATTGCGCCTTGTAGTTATCATCAAGGTTTGGGTGCTTGGGTTGGTGCGATTAAATATCAAGGTCAACTTGCCGCTTTGCCCGTGCTGTGTCGCGCCTTAGTGGCACGACTTAAGGTATTAGAACAGCAAGGATTAATCTCGCTGCCTCAAGCGATAGTGCCAGTTCCATTGCATCCAAAACGTTTGCAACAACGGGGATTTAATCAGGCTTGGTTAATTGCCCATGAGTTATCGCAGCTCTTGCAATTGCCGTTAGTGAGCGAAGGGTTAACGCGTCAACAAGACACTCGACCGCAGGCGGGGCTTTCGGGTGCACAGCGACGACGCAACTTACATGATGCCTTTATGTTAGCGGATGATTTTGCGTTCCAGCGTGTTGCATTGGTGGATGATGTGGTCACCACTGGCACCACAGTCTCTGAAATTGCTCGCTTATTCGAAGCGCGTTATGTACATGTTCAAGTATGGTGTTTGGCAAGGGCTGAAGCGCCAGGCTTGTTGGATGATCACGATAATGAATGAGAAGTATGTTGATAACGTCTTATAATATCCGCTCAAGTGACTGTCTTAGTAGCATTATTCGATTTTGATGCGTTGAGTTTTTATCGTTTAATTAGTCCAAATGACTAAGTCAAATCGTGATCGCTATGGCAAAAATCCATAAACTTGCTATCCAAAGGACTACAAAGCGAAGGTGAGTCGGAGTATCATACGGCTAATTCTTACTAAAACACTCAGGTATCCCCTGACGGAGCAGGTTTTCATGATTACCATTTCCGATGCGGCTCAAGCCCATTTTGTTAAGTTGTTAGCAGATCAACCTGAAGGCACTCATATTCGCGTATTTGTGATCAGTCCTGGTACCTCGCAAGCCGAGTGTGGTGTGTCTTATTGTCCACCGGATGCAGTGGAAAGTGATGATATTGAAATCGAGTTCACTGGCTTCAATGCTATGGTCGATGAGAAGAGTGCACCTTTCCTTGAAGATGCCACCATCGATTTTGTGACTGACCAATTAGGTTCACAACTCACGCTCAAAGCACCTAACGCAAAAATGCGTAAAGTGTCTGGTGATGCACCTTTAGTCGAGCGTATCGAATACGTGATCCAATCTGAAATCAACCCTCAGTTAGCCGGCCATGGTGGTAATATCATGCTGGTTGAAATTACCAAAGAAGGCGTAGCCGTACTGCAGTTCGGCGGTGGATGTAATGGTTGTTCTCAAGTTGATATCACCCTGAAGGATGGTATCGAAAAACAATTGTTAGACATGTTCCCAGGTGAGTTGACTGGCGTACGTGACGTGACAGATCACCAACATGGTGAACATTCTTACGCTTAATCTTGTTTGTTAAGCTGAATGAAAAACGCGACCTTAGAGTCGCGTTTTTTATATTTGGCTTCCGCTTTAAGTGCTGTTGTTAAGTTATAACTTTGGGTTAAGATTGTCAGCTAAGAACTTATCTAAGGCTTTAAACGTCGCGAGTCTGTTGTCGTTATTGCTCAGGTAATGATCACCATTTTCCAACTCAATATACTCCACTGGTTTATTCAGTGATTTGAGCTCGTCATACATTTCTCGGCTATGTTGAACCTTAACGACTCTGTCTTTATCGCCATGAAGCAGTAATACTGGGATGTTAATTTTATCTGCTTTACTGATAGGTGATCGCTCATAGAGGGCATCGAGATCATCTCCTATTTGCTCTTTAACCACTTCATAGTTGGTATGTCTGCGGCTTGATTTTACTAGGTAGGCCACATCGGTCACACCAGCTACACTGATGGCGCAACGGTAAAGATCGGGAGTCATGGCAGCCCCCATTAAGGCCGCGTAACCACCATAACTCGCACCGGCAATACAAATGCGTTTGGGATCGCTAATCCCTTGCGCTATTAGGTAACGAGTCCCGTCTTCAACATCGTTTTGCATTTCGAGCCCCCAGCTTTTTAGGCCAGCCTTCATAAACTCATAGCCGTAACCTGCCGACCCCCTGAAATTCATTCGAAATACTGCATAACCCCGATTAGCGAAAAACTGTGCCCAATAGTCAAAGTCGTTACTGTCGTAACTGATCGGGCCGCCATGGGGGAAAATAATCGTCGGTAGCTGTTTAGCTTCGAGTCCCTTTGGTATTGTTAGGTAAGCATCGATTTTGAGCTTATCCCTTGCTTCGTAAGTTAGATGTTGGGTGTTGGCGAGTAGCTCACTATTGAGCTTGCCGTATCTGTTCGCGATGGGATATAACGTTTTTTCGTCCCTATCGCCGAAATAATAAGTGCCAGGCTCGGTCGAGCTGGTGGAATACACTATGTAGCGGCGTTCATTTGCACTGAATTGAGTAATATAGTTGTGAGCATCGGGTAATACAGCCTTAAGACCATTTTGTAGTCCGACATATTCTGTTTCCCAGAAGGTGTATTCCTCGCCGTCGCCTTCACTGATACCAATGACTTTTTTCTTTAATTGCGAGTAGAGTAAATCCCCTTCGACGTCAGTTGCTTCATTGGCGTAAACCAACTCTTTTGTAAGATTAGGGTCGGTCAGGTTCACTTTAAAAATGGCTTCGAAACCTTGGTGATAGGCGCGAACGTAGAGGATATTAGGGTCTGCATCAAAACCTAATGGCCAAACAGTGTCCTCAGAAAAAGCTTTAAAGGTCCAAAGCAAGCGTGAATCACTCTTTTGCTCGGCCTGTTCATAAATGCGGTACTCAGTATCATCGTTGTAGATAGAAATTCGGACTTTGTGCTGCCTGTCGGTAATCCAACTGATGATCTTCTTTTTAGCATTTTGGGTGTAACTGGATTTCCCCTGCGCTAAATTGACTTTCAGAACGCTGTCTTCGCCTACGTTTTCTCCCATTCCGTCTAATGACAGTAAAATATTATCGGGATCATCTGGCATAAGATCGATAATTTGTCCCTGATGTTGCGGGATCCAATTAAGACGGTCTAAGACGCTGCGCGGAAGGACACTCGAGGTCTTTTTCGTGGTCAAATCATACTTAACAAGGCGGGTTTCGGTTGTAGGTGTACCGTAACGGTTAGCCGGAAACTTAGCACTGATCAGTAAGATATTATCGTTTGCCCACTGCAGAGACAGGATGACAAATTTTTGGTTATCTGTGTGCAGCGGAATGCTTTTTTCGCCTGTTTCTATATCTTGGATACTAACGACAGTACCTTTGAGTTTGGCTTGATCGACCCGTACAACAGAAGCGATTTTTTTGCCATTAGGCGAGAGCTGCACAGAGCTAACATCTGGGATGCTTGCAAAGGCTTCAACGGGTAATTGTGGCGCAGTGTTGGCAACCGTATAGTTACATAGCCACAGCAATAGCAGCGGTAAAATCCTTTTCATTATCGATTCACATCTTTGTTACAATTGTAAAATCAACATAATAATGATTTTGAGATTAGTAAACTACTGTCTTTACAGATTTATTTATGTAAAAAGGCCTGACTGAAATAATAATGCCCCGCGAGCGTTAGGCTTCTGACGATCATAAAGACACTCATCGCGGCCCAGAGGGCATGGTTGCCTTGCTCTGGTAGTAATAGCAGCTGCAGTAAATACCATGTTGGGAAAAACGCGCCAAAGGTGGCGAGTATCATGCTATTGCGCATCACTTTTCCTTTAGCGGCACCTATGTAAACACCATCGAATAAATACGAGCTAAAGGACCATAAAGGCAAGAATATTAGCCAGATAAGATAGGTTTGCGCAGTGGCTCTGACCTCATTAATGCTGGTCAATAACGCGATAATATTACTGCCAAAAAGACTAAATACAGCGCAGAATCCTAGTGCCGTTATGGCCGACCAGCACCAAGCTAAGATCACAGCTTCCCTTAATTGTTCTGCCTGTTTTTGCCCATAGGCTCGACCGACTTCTGCCTCGGCATAATAGGCAATGCCATCGAGTGCATAGGAGATTAATAGCAGTAAATTCAATAACACGGCATTGGCCGCAACGGTATTATCACCTAGACCTGCACCATGGAATGTCATAAAGGCAAAAGCTGCCTGCAAACAGAGACTGCGGACAAAAATATCTGTGTTGAGCCTCAGTAATTTGCCATAACCCGTTAAGGTGACATAGGGGAATAGCTGAGATAAGTGAAACTCGGGTGCGCGCTTGAGTTGTTGTAACACCATAGTGAGTGCAACTGAGAAAGCGGTGATATCGGCAAAGACTGAGGCGAGGGCAGCGCCTTTGACTCCCCAACCTAAGCCGAGGACAAACACCACATCGAGAATAATATTGGCAAGGTTGGCTAAAATCAGCTGCCACATGGCGGCTTTAGGTTGTTGTCGCCCTAAGAGCCAACCTAACATCACTAAATTGAGCAGGGCGAAGGGCGTTGACCAAATCCGTACCTGAAAATACTCGCGGCAATAACGTTCGACCTCGCTACTCGCTTCGGATAATCCTAACGCTAAATTCAATATCGGGACTTGCAGTGCGATAACGCCTGCGCCCAATAACATCGCTAGCATAGCGCCTTGGACTAAGAGTTTGTGCTGGGCGTGAAGATCGTCAGCACCAAAGGCTTGCGCGACTAAACCTGTCGTCGCCATACGCAAAAATCCCAATAACCAAATGATTAATGTGATAATCGTTGACCCGACAGCGACTCCCCCTAAATAATAGGCCTCACTCAGATGGCCTATAACAGCCGTATCGACTAAGCCCAACAGCGGGATAGTGATATTGGAGAGTATCATCGGCAGGGCGAGCGCTAGTAACTGGCGATTTTTCGCGCCGTTGAGCATGAGGTCGAGCCAAGTTGATTTAGCAGTATTCATTAATTTCAGAGGTGTTCACATTATGGTTAAACGTGTGCTGTTGGCACTCATAGGGCTAATGACGTTTTCTGCCCATGCCGTGGTCATTCTGCAATATCACCATGTGTCAGAAACCACTCCGACGGCAACTAGCGTTACGCCCGCGCAATTTCGTGAGCAAATGCAGTTTCTCGTCGATGACGGCTTTAAGGTGATCCCGCTTTCTAAAGTGGTTGAAGCGATCAAGCAAAAACAAGATTTACCGGCTAAAACAATCGCAATTACCTTCGATGATGGTTATCGCAGTATAGCGACTACGGCGCATCCTATCCTAAAGGAATTTGGATTCCCCTACACCTTGTTTGTGGCAATTGAGCCGATTAAACAAAAGTTTACCGAGATGATGACTTGGGATGAACTCATCACACTATCCAAGGAAGGCGCCGATATTGCTAATCACAGTTGGGCGCACGAACATTTGATCCGCGCCTTAGAAAACGAATCACAGGCGCAGTGGTTAGCGCGGATAAAAGCCAATATCTTAGATACAGAAAAAGCGATTGCAGATGCCACTGGGCACAATTTTAAAATGCTGGCGTATCCCTACGGTGAGTACAATCAAGCGTTGCAGGATATGTTAACTGAGAACAGCTTTGTCGCTTTTGGGCAACAGTCCGGTGCCGCCGGGCCCTATTCGCCATTAACGGCCCTGCCGCGTTTCCCCGTTGCTGGACAATATGCTGACCTAAAAAGCCTTAAGGCAAAGTTATACAGCTTAAATATGCCTGTGATTGCACAAACCCCAAGTGATCCTGAGTTAAAGGGCGGTCATTGGCGTCCAGAGCTTAAAGTGACCCTCGATATGAGTGATATCTCTGCTAAGCAAGTGATGTGTTACATCCAAGGGCAAGGTTCAAAACAGCCGACTTGGCTCAATGAAAACGAGTTTAGTGTTCAAGCGGATTTAGCCTTGCCCGCGGGGCGCTCGCGTTATAACTGCACAGCGCCGAGTAAGGCGCGTAATGGCTACTATTGGTTTTCTCAGCCTTGGGTAAGGCCAAAGGACGATGGCTCTTGGGTTAAAGAGTGATCAGCGGCTAGGTTTGTATTGCGCCACTATTTTTTCAAAATCGCTAATTAATTTATCATTTAATACCTGCGGCGGTTTGCCTAACGCTGCCGTAGGTTTAAATACCGCAACTCGCGTTCCCTGCGGCGACACCAAAACATAACCCGCACTATGGTCGACTTGGTAATTTTCTCCTTCACCCACCATGGCATAAGTGAGTCCTAAGCTGCGGGTGAGGGGAAATATCTGCGTTTGTTCACCCGTTACCGCTTTAAACTCTGGATTGAAAAAATTCACATAGGTCAGGAGTTTATCCTGTGTGTCCCGTTTGGGATCGACGGATAAAAACACTACCTGCAATGGCGCTATTTTGTTTAGATCAGGATAAGCCGCCGCAAGTTTATTTAAGGTCGTAGGGCAAATGTCGGGACAAAAGGTAAAACCGATAAAAAATAAGCTCCATTTCCCCTGCAAACTGGCATTGGTAAAAGCTTGCTTGTGTTGATCAACCAATTCAAAGGGCGCTAATTCATAGGCCTGTGGAAACAGAAAACCGCTCTCTAACTCGATAGGTTTTGGGGGATTAAATTTCACCGCAAATAGGCCGCCAAGACCGAACAACAAAATGGCGATGACTAAAATTCTTTTCTGCATTATTCGCTCCATAAATACAGGTTAGCGCGACAAACTCGTTCCATACACTAGTTCCACAAATAGTGGTCTAGCAGTAATGCCATAAATAACAACATTAAATGGTAGATAGAGAAGCGGAACACTTGCATCGCTAAGCCATCATGATCCCGATATTTAAGTTGCCATGCTTTATAGATAAATCCCGTACTGAGTAAGCTCGAGCTGACGAAATACACTGGCCCACACATACCAACCAGCACAGGTAACAGGCAAGCAATCGCCAGCAATACTGTGTAGAGCAAGATGCAGGTTTTCGTAAATTCGACACCGTGGGTGACTGGTAGCATGGGAATATCTACTTTGGCATATTCGGCGCGTCTGTGAATGGCCAGTGCCCAAAAATGTGGCGGCGTCCACGTAAAAATGATGATCACTAGCAATAACGCATGGCCGTGAAATTCGTTCGTCACTGCCGTCCATCCCAGCAAGGGTGGCATAGCTCCCGCAAGGCCACCGATCACAATATTTTGTGATGTTGCGCGCTTCAAATAGGCAGTATAAACCAAGGCATAGCCAATCAGGCTGGCAAAGGTCAGCCAAGCTGTGAGTGGATTGACTAAGGAATATAAGACGATAAAACCAAAACTACCTAAGCTAGCGGCGAAAATTAACGCGCGCGTGGCCGAAATACGCCCTTTGGGTAGCGGGCGATTGTAGGTGCGTGCCATTAAGCCATCGATACGGCGATCGATCAGATGATTGAGCGCCGCCGCCGAACCCGCCATCATGGCAATTCCAAGCATACCCGCGAGCAAAGGCTGAACGGGCACCGCATGGGGCACAGCCAGACACATGCCGACGAGGACAGTGAGCAGCATGAGTGCGACCACTTTAGGCTTGGTCATTTCAAAATAGGCGCGCCATGTTACGCTGAAAGTGGGCAGGCTACTGGTGATTGAGAGTGGTTTTGCCATCTTGGATCCCTCGCTTATGCTTTGCGCCATAAAAAATAGTTGATTGTGACTAAGGTCAGTAGCAGTAGTGCCGCACCACCGTTGTGAGACACAGCAATACCGAGTGGCAAATGCATCACTACGTTAGAAATACCTAAGCTCACTTGTAGTATGACTAGCCCCACTAATAAAAGGCTTAAAGCCTTAAGTCCCGTAGCGCCCACAAATAATCGGTAGGCGAGCACGAGTAACAAGCTGGCAGTGACGATAGCGCCAATTCTGTGGGCTACGTGGATAGTCATTCGTGCAGGGTAATCGAGTACCCCAAATTCGAAGCTAGGGTGTTGGCCTTGGAGCGGTGAAAATGCCTCGGCTATTGCTAAGTTATCTACCCAATTTCCCTCACAGATGGGTAAAGAGGTGCAGGCGAGCGCCGCATAATTCGATGATGTCCAAGCCCCCAGCATAATCTGACCCACAAGGACGAATAGGCTCACCAACGCTAACGGTGCGAGATGTCGAGCATGGGTTTCGCTATTAAATATACGCCGAGGTCTGGTTCGCAGGTAAAGGAGTAACAGCAGTGAGATTAGGCTAAAGCCACCAATAAGATGCGACATCACAATTATTGGCATGAGTTTCATGGTCACTGTCCACATGCCTAGCGCTCCTTGAAAGAGGATCAGCAGCACTATGATGATCGGCAACTTTTTGGGTGCTTCCGGTGTTTTTAAGCACAAAATTAAGATGAACAACACCAGTAAGCCAAGTCCGCCTGCGATATATCTGTGGATCATTTCCAGCCAAGCTTTCTCTGGATTGATATCGTGATCTGGGAATATAGTTTGCGCATGGGCGATTTCATGGTCTTGGGTGGGCACTTTAATATGGCCGTAGCAGCCTGGCCAATCGGGGCAGCCGAGCCCTGCATCCGATAGGCGGGTGTAAGCGCCCATTAAAATCACCAATAGGGTAAAGACTAAGGTTAAGCGTAGGATCCAAGTTAGTTGCATCAATCTACCCTCGACAGTTTTAACAACTTACGCAGATCCGCAATCAGCGCCTTGCCTTGAGCTAAATGTGCTTCTTTGCCCTGCACTTGAGGGTAGCGCAGGACTAAGCTGCCTAAGGGATCGACTATGATTAGCTGCTGTTCATCTAACCATTTGCTTAAGTCTGCATTGGCGGGACGAGTATTGAAGTTAAATGTGCTTAAGGCGTTAAGATCGCTGTCGGGATGAGTGAGGATGAGCGGTTCTACTCGCGCCTGATCTGGCCCTAGCGCTGTGTGGCTTTGGCGCAAAATATACAGGCGTTCGCGGCAAGCATCGTTGCATTTGGCGGGTAATAAATATAGTAGCTGCCATTCTTTGGGATTAGAATTATCAACCCCAAGGCTGGCATAGCTGGTTTCGGGACTGATCAGCTCGCCATGATTGGTGGCACCGCCATGGTATAAATTGAGGCTCAGCACTAGCTTAGCAATCACTACGGGTGCAATAAACGCCAGCAGTAATAGCCCTAATGCTTTGTGTTTAGATTTGTTCTGGGAGTTCATGCTTGCTCCTCTCATTCAAATTATCCCTAATTTATTGTTTTATATTTATTTAGTTTTATTAGTGTCTTGCTAAGTATGGTACTAATTTCCCTATTTGCTCCTTGAGTTTGCGACTGTTTGGGCGCTATGGCGTTTTACATATTTAATCCCTTGCCACAGCATTAGCCCTGCAAATACGGCTGCCATCGAAAACCACTGCAACGCATAGCCCCAATGTTTTTGTGCCGACAGTGGGAAAGGTTGCCAAGGATGGGGCAATGTGAGGGAAGGTAATTGCTCTGGTTGCAACACGACAGGTAACACTGGGTGCCCTAATACCTTAGCCATTTCGGGTATATTTAAATTTTGAAAGCGAATACTTGTCCCTGTTTCTGCCATTAAAGCTTGGCTTAAGGGATTGATTTGCTTTTGATAAAGCCTGCCTTCGATATTTAATTCCCCGCTTAGGGGAGTGATGTGAGGCAACTCATCACGATGGGAGCCTGCGGCAACAAAGCCTAATTCGACCAGCAACCAAGGTTTTTCAACTTCTACTTGTAGAGGTTGGAAGGCTAAATATCCCACTTGACCTTGATAGATTTGATTATCCAGCAGCCAGATTTGTGAGCTTGCGGGAGTGGCGTGTACTCGCAGTTGATAACCAGTCACACCTTCTTTGCCGACCTTGAGTTGGAGCTGCTCAAAACTTAATGGCAGCAAAGCTTGCCTTGCTTCCATTTGGGCTAAAAGCGTCGTTTTATCTTCACCACGGGCTAACTGCCATAAACCCAACTTGACCAATATAGTTAATACAGCCACAGTCAATATCAGTAGAAAAACCGTTAATTTATTCAGCAGAACATGAGGATATTGTATGAATAGCCTGTTTATTTTTAAGTTGGTCTTAGTTCTGCTGTTGCTATTCATCATTTTTAATCTAGGTCGCGCCTTGTTTATTATGGTGAAAGGTGATGAAAAAGTGCCTATGAGCCGTTATCTTGGTCGGCGAGTGATTTTCTCTGTGCTCGTTATCTTGTTATTGTTGGTGGCCTTAGGGACTGGGTTAATTAGCCCCAATCCCACGCCTTACTAAAGCACTAGAGAACGTAAACGAAAATAAACAAACACAGCCAGACCACATCCACAAAGTGCCAATACCAACTCCCCGCTTGGAACGCAAAATGTTTATCTGCGCTAAAGTGCCCCTTCAACACTCTGAAAAACAACACGAATAAAAAGAGCGTCCCCAGTGTGACATGCATGCCGTGAAAGCCAGTTAACAGGAAGAAGGTGTTGCCATAAATCCCAGAGGTCAGGGTGAGTCCCATTTCCCGGTAGGCATGCATATATTCTTCTGCCTGTAAGGCAAGGAAACCCATACCCAAGAGTATGGTGATACCAAGCCAGAGAGTAATGGCAGAACGTTTACCTTTTTCTAGGCTGACATGGGCGAAATGTAAGGTAACTGAGGAGGTTAGCAGTACGATAGTGTTGATTAATGGCAGTCCAGTCCATGGCATAGCTTGGGTTTTAGTGCCATCTGGCGTAGTAATGAGCGGCCAAATAGCTTCAAACTGAGGCCAGAGCACTTCGTGGGTCATGGCATTATTCGATGCGCCACCGAGCCAAGGCACTGCGAACATGCGGGCATAAAATAGTGCCCCGAAAAAAGCCCCGAAAAACATGACTTCCGAAAAAATAAACCAGCTCATACCTTGGCGAAACGATCGATCCATTTGGCTAGAATAGAGCCCTGCCATCGACTCTTGGATCACGGTTCTAAACCAACCCACCAGCATGAATAGGATCACAGCTATCCCAGCCAGCAGCACATAACCGCCACCGGATGCACCTGATTTCAACTGTTGCACGAAAAGGCCTGCACCAGAGGCGATTAAGAACAAGCCAATGGCACCTACAATAGGCCAGACACTTTGGGATGGAACGTAGTAAGTCTGATGTTTCGTTGTCATTTTGCAGCTCCTTGCTCTATGGCAGACGCTAACTGCTTGTCGGTAATGTCGTAGAGAGTGTAAGAGAGGGTCAGAGTGTGGATAGACTCAGGTAACTGAGGATCCACATAGAAAATGAGCGGCAGCTCAGCGCTAGTGTCCGCCGCTAAGGGTTGTTGATTAAAGCAAAAGCATTCTGTTTTATTGAAATAAGCGGCACCTTGGCCGGGCGAAACTGAAGGTATCGCTTGGCCAATCGTTGCTTTATCGGACATATTGCGCGCCAGAAATGCCGTATGGATTAGCTCGCCAGGGTGAACTTCGAGCCGTTTGGTTTGTGGCGCAAATGTCCATGGCATGCCTGTTTGTACCTGAGAAATAAATTCCACAGTCACTATTCGGCTTGTATCTACTGTGATTGCTTGATAATTACTCGCGGTATTGGAGGGTTTTCCATTGATACCGAGTTGCTCGCACAACACATCGTAGAGCGGCACCAGCGCGAATCCAAAGCCAAACATGCCAATACAGCCGATAACTAACATGCTGATAAGTTTACGATTTGACTTAGGTTTATCTTGCTGGTGTTGGGTTGCCATTTCATTTCACCTCAGGTGGTGTCGTGAAGGAGTGGTAAGGCGCAGGGCTTGGCAATGTCCACTCTAAACCCTCGGAACCTTCCCAAGGTTTAGCGGGGGCTTTTTCGCCGCCACGGATGCACTTAATTACTAAAACTAAGAAAATCAATTGCGATAAGCCGAAGGCGAACCCACCAATCGAGACGATTTGATTAACATCGGCAAATTGAATCGAGTAGTCAGGGATACGCCTTGGCATACCTGCGAGCCCAAGGAAATGCATCGGGAAAAATAGCACATTGACTGAAATCACCGAACACCAGAAATGCCATTGTCCCAGTCGTTCGTTGTACATGTGCCCCGTCCACTTAGGTAGCCAATAATAGGCCGCTGCCATGATGGAGAAAATCGCACCAGTTACGAGTACATAATGGAAATGTGCCACAACAAAATAAGTATCGTGGTACTGGAAGTCGGCGGGCGTAATGGCGAGCATTAATCCCGAAAAACCGCCAATAGTGAAGAGTATGATAAAGGCTACAGCAAACAGCATGGGCGTTTCGAAACTGAGTGAGCCGCGCCACATAGTGGCAACCCAGTTAAACACTTTCACCCCAGTTGGCACTGCAATCAACATAGTGCAATACATGAAGAACAGCTCGGCAAACACAGGCATACCTGTGGTGAACATATGGTGCGCCCACACGAGGAACGACAGAATTGCAATACTAGCCGTAGCATAAACCATGGATGCATAGCCAAATAAGGGTTTACGACTGAAGGCTGGGACTATGGCAGAGATGATGCCAAAGGACGGCAAGATCATGATGTAGACTTCAGGGTGGCCGAAGAACCAGAAAATATGCTGGAACATCACAGGATCGCCGCCGCCAGCCGCATCGAAGAAACTCGTGCCGAAAAACTTATCTGTCAGCACCATAGTCACTGCGCCCGCGAGTACGGGCATAACCGCGATCAGTAGGAATGCCGTGATAAGCCAAGTCCAGACAAACAATGGTAACTTCATCCATGTCATGCCTGGCGCGCGTAAATTCACTATGGTCACAATCACGTTGATTGCGCCCATGATCGAACTTATCCCCATGATGTGAATAGAAAATACAAAGAGCGCCGTGCTATCTGGACTATAAGTTGTTGATAGTGGTGCGTAGAAGGTCCAACCAAAGTTAGGTCCGCCACCTTCCATAAATAGCGAACTGAGAAGGATAGTGAAGGCGAAGGGGAGTATCCAAAAACTCCAGTTATTCATCCGTGGCAGCGCCATATCGGGCGCCCCTATCATCATAGGGATCAGCCAGTTAGCTAGCCCTGTAAAGGCTGGCATTACCGCACCGAATACCATGATCAGCCCATGAACAGTTGTCATTTGGTTGAAAAAGTTGGGCTCGACCAATTGTAATCCAGGTTGAAAGAGTTCAGCGCGGATCACCATGGCCATAGCGCCACCGGTTAAGAACATAATGAAGCTGAACCATAAATACAAAGTACCTATGTCTTTATGGTTGGTGGTTAGCAGCCAGCGCATGATGCCCTTTGGCGCACCATGATGATGGTCATCATGGGCTGCGGTTTGATCTTGAGTCGTAGTGCTCATCATTATCCCCTACTGTCCATGACTTGCGATATCAGCAGGTTGCACTGTATCGCCGGTATTGTTGCCCCAAGCATTGCGTTCATAGGTAATGACTGCTGCAAGTTGCTGTGGGCTAAGCTGTTTGCCAAATGCCTGCATAGCCGTGCCTGTTTTACCGTGCATCACAATATCAATGTGATTGGCGACTGGTCCAATGGCGATAGCACTACCCACTAGCGCGGGGAAGGCGGGTGGTACTCCTGCACCTGTCACTTGATGGCAGGCAGCACAGAAGGTCGCGTAGACAGTTTCACCTTCGGCCATGAGGGCGTCATGGCTGAGTGTGGGGAGGCTTGCGGGATCGACTGCAGCTGAGACGTCTGTTGCAGGCGCGGGTGTCGGGGTTGTACTGCTTGGTACCGTGGCGGATGTTTGTGCAGAATTGCCGTTCATGTACTCGTTGACGTCTTTGGCTTGCACTGCATCGCCAGTATTATTGCCCCAAGCATTCCGCTCGTAGGTAGTCACTGCCGCGATTTCTTGTGCGGTCAATTGCTTACTAAACGCTTGCATGGCAGTACCCGTTTTACCATTGAGCACGATTTCAAGGTGGCCGCTGAGTGATCCCGTTGCAATCGGGCTACCTTTAAGGTGCGGAAATACGCCTTGCAACCCTTCGCCATTGGGCTGGTGGCAGGCTGCGCAGTGCCCGAGGTAAACTTGTTCGCCTAGAGTCATCAACTCTTCTTTACTTAGGGTTTGTGATAAAGCGGCTTGAGCGGCTTCAGCCGCAGCACCTGCGGCTTGTTTTTGCTCTGTGACCCAAGCCTCAAACTCGGCTTCGGGCAACGCTTGTACTACGATAGGCATAAAACCATGGTCTTTTCCGCAGAGTTCGGCGCATTGACCGCGGTAAATGCCGGGTTTGTCGATGCGAGTCCAAGCCTCATTGATAAATCCAGGGTTGGCATCTTTCTTAATGGCAAAGGCGGGTACCCACCAAGAATGGATGACATCCTCTGAAGTCATCAGAAAGCGGATTTTGCGGTTTATTGGTAGAACGAGCGGTTTATCGACTTCCAATAGATAGTTTTCACCCTTGGTTTCGGTGCCTTCGATTTGTGCTCTGGGTGTTGTCAGTATGCTATAAAAATCAATATCTTGATCGAAATAGCTGTAATGCCATTTCCATTGGGAACCCGTGACTTTTACGGTGAGATCGGCGTTGCTGGGATCTTCCATTGCGATTAAAGTTTTTGTCGCTGGAATCGCCATTAAGATCAAAATGATAAATGGCAGAATCGTCCAAGCGATTTCAACTTTAGTGCTTTCGTGAAAGTGGGACGCGACAGCGCCTTTGGATTTTCTGTGGTTGATCATGGCGTAAATCATGACGCCAAAGACCACTAGGCCTATTGCGCAGCAGATATACAAGATGGTCATGTGCAAGTGATAAACCTTGCCACTGATCTCGGTCACGCCAGGGGTCATGTTGAACCGCATGTCCGCGGCGGTCAACGGTGGTGCGAAAAGCACCACGAGTAAACAATACAACAATTGCTTCACAAGACTTCTCCTCTGCCAATTGCGAATAGCAACTACAAAGAAGAGCAACACAGTAAGTCTCAACTCTATGCAAACTCTTCAGTTCCCAAAAAAGCTTTTTTGACTTCAACGTGCGTTGGCGGCTGTTACTTTTAATCAAGTATTGTTACTGCTGGTAATTAGCCACGCTGGCACATACTGCTGAAATAAATCTGTTCTCTATTTTTAGTGGCGCTTCGAGTTCGATAAATACTCGATTCATTGACCACGGAAGGTGATATATCATCACCAGCTTAACCAACCATACTTGCTGTTTAAATATTGATCAAGATCACTTATTTATCTAATTATCTGAAAAATTGCCAAAAAAAGCCTCACATTCATAGGTGAGGCGGCTTTCAAGGTAAAAAATTAAATGAATATTTAGTGTACAGCGCTAAAAAAAGATTGCTGACCGAAGAGATTGCCTTGCTCAATACGTACGTCTGCATGTAAGTGACTGTTTACGTCTTCAAGCACTATGCCCATAGCTCGGGCACTTTTAGCCACGATTTGTAGGCGTCGATTATCCCGTGCATCCAATGATTGAGTCCAAGTAATGACTGCACTGGACGTACCACTTGTCAGGGCTTTTTCCATCGCCCACAGGGTTTCAACTTCATCTTTAGCATGTACCAGCAAAACTCTATCCATACGCACACCTGCGCTGGCGAGCATTTGCTTGTAGCCAATACTTGGAGGGTTGATGAGCACTAACCAACGGCCCTGTTGGCTTAACTGAGCGAGTTGTGCACTCAGATGAATTAATTCTTGGCGACCTTGAGTCTTGGTTGGCATGCAGGCGATGGGCGCATGGTGCCAGTCATAGTCGGCATCACGGACTTCATCGAGCCACAGGCCCGGATGGCGGGGGGCATTGCCAAGTAGTTTATTCATAGCCAATCTCCATTACGGATCACACCGACGGCGAGTCCTTCAATTGTTAAACTTTGGAAGCCTAAATCCACTTTAATCGGGGAGTAATCTTCATTTTCGGCATGTAGATAGACTACATTACCTTTTTTTTCGAAACGTTTAACAGTGACATCGTCATCGACTCTAGCGACAACCACTTGACCATTCCTAGCTTGTTCTACTTTATGAACTGCCAGCAAATCACCTTCGAGAATGCCGATATTTTTCATGCTGTCGCCCTTTACTCGCAGTAAAAAATCGGCGGCGGGATGGAACATGCTTGGGTCGACTTGGTAGTACTGTTCAACATGTTCTTGGGCGAGGATAGGTTCACCCGCGGCCACTTGGCCGATGAGCGGTAAACCTGTTTCAGTCAAATCTTCGATTTCCGCAGGCAGACGAATGCCCCGAGATGTGCCAGGCATGATCTCAATGCAGCCCTTTTTCGCCAACGCTTTAAGGTGTTCTTCAGCCGCATTGGCGCTCTTAAAACCTAAACGGGTTGCGATTTCTGCCCGAGTGGGTGGCATGCCAGTATCGGCAATATTTCGTTTAATTAGCTCTAAAATTTCAGCTTGGCGTGGCGTCAAAGGTCTCATGGTGTTTCCTGTTTTTCTATACAGTTACTGTTAGTATATACAGTATTGTTTGCAGCGCAAGTATTAACCACTTTTTAGCTATGTTGGAGAGAATTAGCGAATATTACCCATAGTCTGGTATTCTATCGGGCTAGTAAACGCACTTAATTGCATAAGAATAATGCCTAAACACGACTCTCTTTGGTTGAAATCATTACGTTGGATCCAAAAACACTTAGTGCACACTATTGTGGTGCCTCAGGATCCCTTTGCCGATCTGAATCTGGATGCTTCCAGACCCCTTGTTTATGTGATGAAAACAGAATCCCTCAGTGACATCGCTGCTTTGAGCGAAATAACGGCTAAGTTAGGCTTACCAAGCCCTTATGAGCCTCTAGTGGCTAATGGTGTGACTGCGCCTCGGGTTGTCTGTCTTCAAGGACGTAAGCCACTGTTTGGCGAACGTGCTGGTAATGAGCCTTTCCTCGAATGCTTTATGCGTTTGTTAGCCGTGCATAAGGAACGTCCTGAATTGGATATTCAACTTGTGCCCGTGAGCTTGTATTGGGGTCGAACGCCAGGGAAAGAAGACGACACTATGAAGGCGGCCGTATTTGAGCGGGAAAACCCGACTTGGCTGCGCAAGTGCTTGATGATTTTGTTCTTAGGTCGACATAACTTCGTGCAGTTTTCGAATGCCGTATCCCTGCGTTACATGGCTGACGAACATGGCACCGACATGGGGATTGCCCATAAGTTAGCACGGGTTGCACGCGTGCATTTCCGTCGTCAACGTAAGGTAATGACAGGGCCTGTGCTGCCAAACCGCCAAGCACTGTTTCATTCGTTACTCAAATCTGAGTCGCTGCGCAAAGCGATTCAAGAAGAGGCCGCTAGTAAAAAGATTTCTGAGACCCAAGCGCGCGAGACGGCTATTGAGTATCTCGATGAAATCGCTGCCGATTACTCAGACAGTTTAGTGCGTATTGCCGAGCGTTTTTTAACTTGGCTGTGGAACAAGCTTTACAGCGGGATCAACATTAAAGGCGCCGAGCAAGTTCGGCAGTTACACCACGATGGCCACGAGATTGTTTATGTGCCTTGCCATCGCAGCCACATGGATTACCTGCTGTTATCGTATATTTTGTATTATCAAGGCATGGTTCCGCCGCACATTGCTGCCGGCATTAACCTCAATTTCTGGCCCGCGGGACCTATGTTCCGTCGCGGTGGTGCCTTCTTTATCCGCCGTAGTTTTAATGGCAACAAGCTATACACCGCAGTATTTCGTGAGTATTTAGACCAGCTGTTTGCTAAAGGTTATTCGGTGGAATACTTCTCCGAAGGCGGCCGTTCACGTACTGGCCGTCTGTTGGCGCCGAAAACTGGCATGATCGCCATGACGATGAACAGCGTACTGCGCGGTATTGAACGTCCTGTCACACTTGTGCCTGTGTATTTAGGCTATGACCATGTGATGGAAGTGGCGACTTACCATAAAGAGTTAAGCGGTAAGAAAAAGAAAAAAGAATCTGTGTGGCAGGTGTTCGGTGCCATTCGCAAATTAGGTAATTTTGGCCAAGGTTATGTGAATTTTGGCGAGCCTATTACCCTGCAAAATTTCTTAAATGAGCGTGCGCCAAACTGGCGTGCTGAGTTGGCCGATGATCCCGAGCAGAAACCAAGTTGGTTAACGCCAGCGGTAAACGTGCTGGCTAATCGGGTGATGACGCGTATCAATGATGCCGCAGCGGCGAGTTCGGTGACTTTGACCAGCTTAGTTTTACTGGCGACAGATCAAAACGCCTTAGAACGTAGTCTGCTGGAGCGTCAGCTTGATTTGTATCTGACCCTACTCAAAAAAGTGCCTTACACTTCTTATACATCTGTTGCCGAAGGTGATGGTAAGCATTTAGTGCAGCAAGGTTTAGAGCTGAACAAGTTTGTTGTTAGTGCCGATCCTTTAGGGGAAATAGTGTCTATCGAAGCGAGTCAGGCTGTGTCTATGACTTACTATCGTAACAATATCATTCACTTATTTATTGTTCCTTCATTAATTGCGAGTTGTTTAACCCACAATGAACAGATCCTGCGCCAGCAAGTGGTTTCAATCGTTGCCGATTTTTATCCACTGCTGAAAGCCGAACTCTTCATGGGAATTAAAGACTTACCAGCCTATGTTGAGCAAGTACTGGATTTCCTGATTGGGCAAGGTTTAGTAGTTGAGACAGATACTTTAGCTGTCGTGCCTGAGCACTCAAGCCAATTATTGTTGTTAGCCAGTTCAGTGAGTGAAACTTTGCAACGCTACGCTATTATTTTCAATCTGTTAGCGAACAGACCTAAGATGGAGCGCTCAGAACTTGAGTCTGAGAGCCATTTACTCGCCCAGCGTTTAGGGGCTTTACATGGCATTACCGCGCCTGAGTTCTACGATAAAAAACTCTACGGTACTTTGAGCGTGAAGCTCAAAGAATTGGGATATCTGGCGGATAGTGAAGATAAGTCCAATATCAATCGCATACGAGATCAGGCCAATAGCTTATTACGTCCGTCAGTGAGACAAACGATAGTGGCGAGTGTCACCGCGGAGCACACAGTTTAATGGCAAATCATATGAATGCGGCTAAGCATAAGCCCGCAGGTAAGTCCTTGCTCGGTGGTGCCATGATTATTGCTGGCACGACCGTAGGTGCTGGGATGTTTTCTCTGCCCGTGGTCGGTGCAGGTATGTGGTTTGGCTATTCGATTTTGATGTTATTGGGCATTTGGTTTTGCATGTTGATGTCGGGTTTATTGTTGCTCGAAACCAATTTACATTTCGAACCCGGTGCTAGCTTCGATACCTTAAGCAAGCAAACTCTTGGGCAGTTTTGGCGGATAGTGAACGGCGTTTCTATCGCTTTTGTGTTGTATATTTTGACTTATGCCTATATCAGCGGCGGTGGTTCGATTGTGAATCACAGCTTGCAGGGCATGGGAATTGAGTTACCGCAAAGTGTGGCAGGGCTAGTGTTCGCCATAGTATTGGCGAGCATAGTGTTGATCAGTACTAAAGCCGTGGATCGGATTACCACGATTATGCTCGGCGGTATGATCATTACCTTCTTCCTCGCTATCGGCAATTTATTGATCGAAATTGATGTGACTAAGTTGCTCGAACCCGATGGTAATAACAGCTTTTCACCTTATCTGTGGGCGGCGCTGCCCTTTGGTCTCGCCAGCTTTGGTTACCATGGTAACGTCCCCAGCTTAGTGAAGTATTACGGCAAAGATTCCTCCACCATTATCAAGGCGATTTTCGTCGGCACCTTTATCGCGCTGGTGATTTATGTCTGTTGGTTAGTGGCGACTATGGGCAATATTCCCCGCAGCCAGTTTATCGACATTATTGCCCAAGGCGGCAATATGGGTGTGTTGGTGGGCGCTTTGTCTGAGGTGATGGCGAGTAGCTGGTTAAACAGTATGTTGACCCTGTTTGCTAACTTAGCCGTGGCTTCATCTTTCTTAGGGGTGACCTTAGGTCTGTTCGATTATCTTGCTGATTTGTTTGGTTTTGATGATTCACGCTCTGGCCGAATGAAAACCGCGTTAGTGACCTTTGTGCCGCCAACGATTTTAGGATTACTGTTTCCCGACGGCTTCTTAGTGGCGATTGGCTTTGCGGCATTAGCGGCAACTGTGTGGGCGGTAATCGTCCCGGCGCTGATGGCCTATAAATCGCGGCAGTTGTTCCCCGATAGCACAGGTTTTAGAGTGATAGGCGGTACACCGCTGATTATTCTTGTGGTGTTATTTGGCATCGTCACAGGTGCATGTCATCTGCTCGCGATGGCAAATTTACTGCCGCAATATTCCTAATTTGTTGTGATGATTTAAGCCCTCCATGTGAGTAATGCCGTTCACTTAAGAGTGAACGGCATTTTTCTTGGTCTAACCGGGAACTTGTTTTTGCTCATTTTAAGAACTCGTGGATATGCCCTTTCCCGTTTACCATCCAGC
>NZ_JAHKQZ010000031.1:0-46086 GCF_019345585.1 Shewanella sp. NKUCC05_KAH | reverse complement strand
CCTGATCCCATCCCGAACTCAGAAGTGAAACGCAAACGCGCCGATGGTAGTGTGGGGTCTCCCCATGTGAGAGTAGGTCATCGCCAAGCGCCTAATTATCTCATTGAGATGTAACCAAGCCAGCTGAATAAGCTGGCTTTTTTGCATTCGCAATTTGTTAATTGGAGTGATTTCCCTGCTTTTTTCTCTGTTCTTCATTCAGTCATCTTCTCTAGCATGAGCTGCAATCCTCGCTTTTAGCAGTTACAATACGTTTTTGTCGTCATTGAACAAACACATGTCTCTATCTCATAGCCTTCAATCATTTAATTCCTTTGGTTTGGCCCAGTCTTGCGCGGATCTTGTTGAGGCGCACTCAAAAGAAGCTGTTAAGGTGATCTGTCTGCCGCTATGGCAACAACAATTGCCTATGTTGGTGCTTGGTGGTGGTAGCAATCTGGTCTTTACGGAGGACTTTAACGGCACAGTTGTCAGGATTTTATCGAAAGGGATAAAAGTATCTGAAGACACAGAAGCGTTTTATCTCGATGTTGAGGCGGGTGAGAATTGGCACGAGTTAATTCAGTTTACGCTCGAGCATGGCATGTTTGGGCTGGAGAATATGGCATTAATTCCTGGGACGGTTGGTGCAGCACCTATTCAGAATATTGGCGCTTATGGTGTTGAACTATGTGATGTGTGTGATTGGGTTGAGTATCTTGATTTACCCTCAGGTGAGTTTGTGCGCATCAGCACAGCTGAGTGTCAATTTGCTTACCGTGAGTCTATTTTCAAAGACAAATTGCGCAATCTCGCTGTAGTCACAGCTGTTGGGCTGCGCTTAGCTAAACGTTGGCAACCGCGTTTAGTCTATGGTCCATTGCAATCGTTTGATCCTGCAACCGTTACAGCGCATGAGATTTTTGAGCGCGTATGCCAAGTACGAAGTGAAAAGCTTCCTGATCCCGCAGTGCTCGGCAATGCAGGCAGTTTCTTTAAAAACCCCATTGTAAGCGCAGCCTGTTATCTCGATTTAGCACAGCGTTTTCCGACGATAGTGGGCTACGCACAAGCGGATGCAACAGTGAAATTGGCGGCAGGCTGGTTGATTGAACAAGCGGGACTGAAAGGTTTTGTGCTCGGCAATGTGGCAGTGCATGACAAGCAAGCCTTAGTGTTAGTGAATCGAGGCGGAGCAACGGGGCATGATATTTGCCGCCTAGCGCTGTATGTTATTGCGCAAGTACAGGATAAATTTGGTGTTGTGCTAGAAGCCGAGCCTAGAATCATCGGGGCTAACGGTGAAGGAGATTTGCATGTCTGATCATTGGGGAAGAAAACGCCAGATATTAGCTTTATTATCTAGCGGGCAATTTGTTTCAGGCGAGCAGTTAGCCACTGAACTTGGGATTTCGCGTGCCGCAGTGAATAAGCACATCGATGCGCTAGAAACCTATGGTGTGGCAATTTATAGCGTCAAAGGTCGCGGCTATAAGTTAGCGAATCCTATTTCTTTGATTGATGCTTCACGTTTAGTGCAATCAATTGATAATCGTTGCTTTTACTTTGATGAGATAGCAAGCACCAACGGTTTTTTGCTGGACCATATCACTGAATTGAAGAATGGTGATGTGTGTGTGGCAGAGTATCAATCTGCAGGTCGTGGTCGTCGAGGCCGAACTTGGGTGTCGCCCTATGGGCATCACTTATATTTCTCGCTGTTTTGGACTTTCCCGCAGGGAATAGCGCAGGCAATGGGATTAAGTTTAGTGGTGGCCTGTACATTGGTTGAAGTGCTTAAATCTTTTGGCGTCGAGAATATTGGTGTTAAGTGGCCCAATGACATCTATTTGGATAACAAGAAGCTTGCCGGGATCTTGATTGAGATGTCGGGTCAGGCTGATAGCCAGTGCCAGCTTATCATAGGTGTTGGTGTGAATATGGCTATGTCCGAGGAGCAAGGTAAAGGTATCGATCAGCCTTGGAGTGATTTGTCAGAGTTGGTCGACATGCCTGACAAGACGGCGCTTGTTATTGCATTACAGAAGCAGCTTAAGCGTGATATTCAGCTATTTGAGCGTGAAGGATTAGCTGCATTCAAGACTCGTTGGCAAGCTGCGGACTTATTTTATGGCCGTGAAATACGTTTGCTTATGGGGGAAAAGTCTGTCGAAGGAATTTGTCGTGGCGTTGATGAGCAAGGTGCAGTATTGCTCGAAACCGCCGACGGTGTTCAAGCATTTATCGGCGGTGAAATTAGCTTAAGGGCACGCTAAGTACCCAAGAGTCAATTTTACATAAGGCTATTTGCGCATTAGCACGTGGGACATTAAATGATCCTGACCTTTCTGCAGGATCAAATGGGCTCTTTCACGGGTCGGTTGAATGTTAAGTTGTAGGTTTGGACCATTGATTGTGTCCCAAATATTGGCGGCAATCGTATTGGCCTCATCATCGGTTAGCGTCGAATAGTGATGAAAATAAGATTTTTTGTCACTGAATGCACCAGAGCGGAACTGCAAAAATCGTTCTTTATACCATTGTTTTAGCAAAGGTTCTTCTGCATCGACATAAATAGAAAAGTCGACAAAATCGGAGACAAAAGGACGACGGGTATCAACGGGGGAGTCGAGTCCTGTTTGTAGTACATTTAAGCCTTCTAAAATTAAGATGTCTGGTTGAGAAACCGTTTGGTGCTGATTCTTAACGCGGTCATAGGTGACGTGTGAATAGATAGGGGCTTTGACATGTGGCTGACCGGATTTCACGGCGGAGATAAACTCAACCAGCATTTTCATATCGTAACTTTCTGGAAATCCCTTACGCTGTAATAGTCCTTTACGTTTTAAGTCCGCCAGAGGATACAAAAAACCATCTGTTGTCACCAAATCAACTTTTGGGTGTTCAGGCCAGTGCCGTAGTAAAGCTTGCAAAATACGTGCTGTGGTGCTCTTTCCGACGGCGACACTACCAGCAATACTAATGATGTAAGGACTTTTTGATGGTTTTTGACCGAGGAATTCATCAACCACTAAGCCTCGTTGTTGCTTAGCTTTAACGATCAAATTCAGTAGCCGGCTAAGGGGAAGATAAATATCGGTCACTTCCGATAAGGAAATCTTTTCATTTATGCCTCTAAGGTTCTCCAAGTCTTGCTCACTCAGTGTCAACGGCACTGAATCTCGTAACTCAGACCATTGCAGGCGCTCGAAGGCGAGATAGAGTGCTTTTTGAATTGAATTTTTAGAAGTCATTGGCTTTCCTCAGCTTAGGAAAGGCACAGTACACTATGAGATTATTTGGAACAATACTAAATGGGTGATTGCAGTCGTGTTTCCGTTACCGTTTGATGTATTCGCTGTTTAATTGGCCGTCAAAGTTGCATAACGTGTAAAAAAACACCGTTCAAGCGCTTTTTTTACGTAAATAGGCGTTTTTTACTTGCACTTGGGAGCGCATTTACCTAATATCCCGTTCCGAAATGATAATGCCGGCATAGCTCAGTTGGTAGAGCAACTGACTTGTAATCAGTAGGTCCCGAGTTCGACTCTTGGTGCCGGCACCATTTTCTGTGGAGGGGTTCCCGAGTGGCCAAAGGGATCAGACTGTAAATCTGACGGCTCAGCCTTCGAAGGTTCGAATCCTTCTCCCTCCACCACTTTTTTCTAGGTAGTTAGGTAGCCTTAGTTAGGTTGCGCGGACATCGTATAATGGTATTACTCCAGCCTTCCAAGCTGATAACGCGGGTTCGATTCCCGCTGTCCGCTCCAAATTAGTTGCTGATATGGCTCAGTTGGTAGAGCACACCCTTGGTAAGGGTGAGGTCGGCAGTTCGAATCTGCCTATCAGCACCAGCCTCTCTAAATTTAGCTCCTACGCCTAAACATAATCGGTTCGATGTCATTTTAATGCATCGGATTTTTTCTATATGTTAGTTTTCATCACCAAGAATCTTGGACTGAGGCATTACCATGGCTAAAGCTAAATTTGAACGTATTAAGCCCCATGTAAACGTGGGCACCATTGGTCACGTTGACCATGGTAAAACCACACTGACTGCAGCTATCTCTCACGTACTGGCTAAGACCTACGGTGGCGAAGCTAAAGACTTCTCTCAAATCGATAACGCTCCAGAAGAGCGTGAGCGCGGTATTACGATCAATACCTCTCACATCGAATATGACACGCCTTCACGTCACTACGCACACGTAGACTGCCCAGGCCACGCTGACTATGTTAAAAACATGATCACTGGTGCTGCACAGATGGACGGCGCGATTCTAGTAGTTGCCTCTACAGACGGTCCAATGCCACAGACTCGTGAGCACATCCTGCTTTCTCGTCAGGTTGGCGTACCTTTCATCATCGTGTTCATGAACAAATGTGACATGGTAGATGACGAAGAGTTACTGGAATTGGTTGAAATGGAAGTGCGTGAACTTCTGTCAGAATACGATTTCCCAGGTGATGATTTACCAGTAATCCAAGGTTCAGCTCTGAAGGCCCTAGAAGGTCAACCAGAGTGGGAAGCTAAGATCCTTGAATTAGCCGCAGCACTGGATTCTTACATTCCAGAACCACAACGTGACATCGATAAGCCGTTCCTACTGCCAATCGAAGACGTATTCTCAATTTCAGGCCGTGGTACAGTAGTTACTGGTCGTGTTGAGCGTGGTATTGTTAAAGTGGGTGACGAAGTTGAAATCGTTGGTGTTCGCACAACGACTAAAACAACGTGTACTGGTGTAGAAATGTTCCGTAAACTGCTTGACGAAGGTCGTGCAGGCGAGAACTGTGGTGTGTTATTACGTGGTACTAAGCGTGATGACGTAGAACGTGGTCAAGTATTGGCTAAACCAGGTTCAATCAACCCACACACGACTTTTGAATCAGAAGTTTACGTTCTGTCAAAAGAAGAAGGCGGACGTCACACTCCATTCTTCAAAGGCTACCGTCCACAGTTCTACTTCCGTACAACTGACGTAACCGGTACTATCGAACTGCCAGAAGGCGTAGAGATGGTAATGCCTGGCGATAACATCAAAATGGTAGTGACTCTGATTTGCCCAATCGCGATGGACGAAGGTTTACGCTTCGCAATCCGTGAAGGTGGTCGTACAGTTGGTGCTGGTGTAGTAGCTAAAATCATCGCTTAATTGCGATAGAGATTAGTTTGAAAAGGAAGCTTCGGCTTCCTTTTTTGTTTAAGTGGATTATTTCATAGGTTTTGTGGTTTGCATGGGATTCGCATCCTTGCTTACAAAGTCGAATAAGAATACAATCTATGGCCGATTTTTGACCCTGAGCTTATGCTATTTTGCGTTTCTAAGGGTGTTCGGAAATGCAGAGTGATGTGGGATTATGCCCGTCAATTAATGTGCTCTAAGCTCAGGCCGTATTGAGTAACGGAAAAACCGATGACAACAAATACTGAAAACCAGAACAATTCTCTGGATATCGTGAAGTGGGGTTTAGTGATTGTATTGCTAGCCGCTGCTGTTATTGGCAATCAAATGTATAGCGAAGCCAGTGCCGTCATACGTGCGCTTAGTGTTATCGTTGCATTCGCTATTGCTGGTTTTATTGCGCTTCAGACTGTAAAAGGTAAAAAAGCGTTAGCTTTTGCCCGTGAAGCGCATATCGAAGTGCGCAAGGTTGTATGGCCGACGCGTCAAGAAGCGCTAAACACCACTTTTATTGTCCTTGCAGCAACAGGTATCTTAGCTCTTATCCTTTGGGGTATGGATGCTGTGTTAATGCGAATTGTCAATTTTATCACTGGCGTATAGGCACCTCGAATGACTGAAGCTAAAGAAGCTAAAAAAAGATGGTATGTAGTGCAGGCATTCTCAGGCTATGAAGGCCGAGTTTGTAAGTCACTGATTGAATATATTAAAATGCATGGCATGGAAGCATACTTCGGTGAAGTATTGGTTCCGACTGAAGAAGTCATCGAAATGCGTGCAGGTCAGCGTCGCAAGAGCGAACGTAAGTTTTTCCCGGGCTATGTGTTAGTCCAGATGGAAATGAACGATGACAGCTGGCATTTAGTCAAAAGCATCCCGCGTGTTTTAGGCTTTATTGGCGGAACGTCTGATCGTCCTGCCCCAATTTCAGATAAAGAAGCTGATGCAATTCTGCGTCGCTTACAAGAAACGACAGCGTCACCGACTCATAGAACCATATTTGAGCCTGGTGAAGTGGTACGTGTGTGTGATGGTCCATTTGCTGACTTTAACGGTACCGTTGAAGAAGTGGATTATGACAAGAGCCGCGTGAAAGTATCAGTGATGATCTTTGGTCGTTCTACGCCTGTTGAACTTGATTTTAGTCAAGTTGAAAAAGGCTGATTAAATAAACTACAAAATCCGTTTGGCAACGGGTGCGAATTTCTATATAATTCGCACCCGTTGTTTTCGGGGGAGCATGTCAGCATGTCGCTGATGCGCGTTTGAACCCAAACTGAGGAAATGTCAGATGGCAAAGAAGATTGATGCTTATATTAAGCTACAAGTAAAATCCGGTTCTGCGAACCCATCACCACCAGTTGGTCCAGCTTTGGGTCAAAAAGGTGTGAACATCATGGAATTCTGTAAAGCGTTTAACGCCCGTACAGAAAAAATGGAAAAAGGCATGCCTATTCCTGTCGTGATCACTGTTTACAGTGACCGTTCATTCACTTTTGAAACTAAGACTTCTCCAGCGTCTTACTTACTGAAGACTGCTGCAGGCCTGAAATCAGGTTCTCCACGTCCAAACACTCAGAAAGTGGGTACTATCGCTCGCGCTAAAGTTCAAGAAATTGCTGAACTGAAAGCTGCCGATATGACTGGTGCTGACATTGAAGCGATGACTCGCTCAATCGAAGGTACTGCGCGTTCAATGGGTTTGGTTGTAGAGGATTAATATAATGGCAAAGCTAACTAAACGCATGCGCGTAATTCGCGAAAAAGTTGACGGTACTAAAAGCTACGATATCAACGAAGCTGTTGCTTTGTTAAAAGAATTAGCAACTGCAAAATTCGTTGAAAGTGTAGACGTAGCAGTTAACCTGGGTATTGACCCACGTAAATCTGACCAAAACGTTCGTGGTGCAACAGTGTTGCCACACGGTACTGGTCGTGACGTTCGCGTTGCAGTATTTACACAAGGTGCAAATGCTGAAGCTGCTAAAGCTGCTGGCGCTGAGCTAGTTGGTATGGATGATCTGGCTGAGAAAATCAAAGCCGGTGAAATGAATTTTGACGTAGTTATCGCATCTCCAGATGCAATGCGCGTTGTTGGTATGTTAGGTCAAATCTTAGGCCCACGTGGTTTAATGCCTAACCCTAAAACAGGTACAGTAACGCCAAACGTTGCTGAAGCTGTTAAGAACGCCAAAGCGGGTCAAGTTCGTTACCGTAACGACAAGAACGGTATTATCCACACTACTATCGGTAAAGTGGATTTCACACCAGTTCAATTGAAAGAAAACTTGGAAGCGTTAGTGTCAGCACTGAAAAAGGCTAAGCCTGCAGTTGCTAAAGGCATTTTCGTGAAAAAGATCAGCATCTCTACCACTATGGGTGCAGGTGTTGCAGTTGATCAAGCTACGCTTGAAACAACTCTATAATTTTACAAAGCGGGTGCATTAGTCTATAATGCGCGCACTTTGTGGGTTGAAGCCTGTTTTATCTTCCGTTTAGGCGGAGTTTAACTCAGGTTTCCGTCCAAGACCGCAGGTGTTTTTTGTAAAAATAACTTAATTTCCTGCGTAGACGGTGTCAGGCCCCAGCTAAAATTTTTTACTGGATAATCTGCACCGTAAGTCACTAAATACATAAGTATTTAGTATGGTAAATACTAGGGAATACCCTAGGTAGAATCCAGGAGTAAAGCCAATGGCATTAAGACTCGAAGACAAAAAAGCGATTGTTGCTGAAGTCAACGAAGCTGCCAAAGGTGCGCTATCTGCAGTTGCCGCTGATTCTCGCGGTGTGACTGTAGGTGCTATGACCGGTCTGCGTAAAAAAGCTCGCGAAGCTGGTGTATATGTACGTGTAGTACGTAACACATTGGCTCGTCGTGCTGTTGAAGGTACTGCTTTTGAGTGCCTAGCAGAAACGTTCACTGGCCCAACTTTGATTGCTTTTTCTTTAGAGCACCCAGGTGCTGCAGCACGTCTGTTAAAAGACTTTGCTAAAGAACAAGCTAACTTCGAAGTTAAAGGCGCAGCCTTTGAAGGGAATTTCATCCCTGCAGCTGAAATTGATCGTTTGGCGAAACTGCCAACATACGAAGAAGCACTAGCTCAGTTAATGATGACTATGAAAGAAGCATCTGCTGGCAAGTTCGTTCGTACACTGGCCGCCCTGCGCGATCAAAAACAAGAAGCCGCTTAATTTCAAGCTGGCTGCTTAATAAAATTGAATTCAGAACAATAGGAAACATTTGTTATGTCTATCACTAAAGACCAAATCTTAGAAGCCTTTGCAGCTATGTCTGTAATGGAAGTTGTTGAACTGATCGAAGCTATGGAAGAGAAGTTCGGCGTTTCTGCCGCTGCTGCTGTTGTTTCTGGCGGTGCAGAAGCAGTTGTTGTTGAAGAACAAACAGAATTCAACGTAGTTCTGACTGCTCACGGCGACAACAAAGTTGCAGTTATTAAAGCCATCCGTGGCGCAACTGGTTTAGGCCTGAAAGAAGCTAAAGCTATGTCTGAAGCTGCTCCAGTAGCAGTTAAAGAAGGCGTTTCTAAAGAAGAAGCTGAAGCTCTGAAGAAAGAACTTACTGAAGCTGGTGCTTCTGTAGAAATTAAGTAAGCTATTATTTAGCTTGCTCACCCAAGCCACTTGGGTGGAGGCTGGCGGTTTTTTAACCGTCGGCCTTTTTTGCGCTATATGCGCTGGCGATTTTTTTCACCGTTTGTCGCCAAATTTTGCAGTCCCTAGCAGAGATTACTGGTTAGGTTCTTGCCATCAACGGTGATGGGCAAACGTGCTGAATTTTAATAACTTAAGTTATTTATTCAGTCTTGGTCACATCTCGTAAGCAGAGGAAACCCATGGTTTACTCCTATTCTGAAAAGAAGCGTATTCGCAAAGACTTTGGTAAGCGTCCAAAAGTTTTGGATATCCCTTATTTATTGTCTATCCAGCTAGACTCTTTTAAGAAGTTCACCGATCAAGATCCTACCGGTGAGCGCGGTTTAGAAGCCGCCTTCCGTAGCGTTTTTCCCATCAAGAGCTTTTCTGGTAACTCAGAACTGCAATACGTCAGCTATAAGCTTGGCGAGCCTGTTTTTGATGTGAAAGAGTGTCAGATCCGTGGTGTTACGTATTCAGCTCCACTACGCGTTAAATTACGCATGGTGTTGTATGACCGTGAAGCAGCGGCGGGCACAGTAAAAGATATTAAAGAACAAGAAGTCTACATGGGTGATATCCCATTGATGACGGATAACGGTACTTTTGTTATCAACGGTACTGAGCGTGTAATCGTATCTCAATTACACCGTTCTCCAGGCGTGTTCTTTGATCATGACCGTGGTAAAACCCACTCATCAGGTAAGGTGCTGTATAACGCACGTATTATTCCTTACCGTGGTTCATGGCTTGACTTTGAATTCGATCCTAAAGATGCACTATTTGTGCGTATTGACCGTCGCCGCAAACTGCCTGCGACCATCATGTTACGTGCATTAGAATATTCTACTCAAGAGATCCTCGATCTGTTCTTCGAACGCGTTGAGTTCAAGATCAAGAAAGATACTCTGGTCATGTCTTTGGTGCCTGAACGTCTGCGTGGCGAAACTGCCAGCTATGACATCAAGGATGCTGAAGGTTCTGTACTGGTTGAAGCGGGACGTCGTATTACTGCGCGTCACATTCGTCAGTTAGAAAAGACCAATACCACTGAGCTTGAAGTGCCAGTTGAATATATCGTGGGCAAATATGCTGCTCAAGATTATATCGATCCGGACACGGGTGAAGTTTTAGTCTCTGCCAACAGTGAAATTAGCTTAGAAGATCTGGCTAAACTATCATTGGCCGGTATTAAAGATATCAGCACGTTGTATATCAACGAGCTAGATCATGGTGCTTATATTTCAGATACGCTGCGTATCGATTCAACCACTAACCGCTTAGAAGCGCTGGTTGAGATCTATCGTATGATGCGTCCTGGCGAGCCACCAACCAAAGATGCTGCCGAAGCACTATTCCAGAACTTGTTCTTCAGTGAAGAGCGTTATGACCTGTCTAAAGTAGGTCGTATGAAGTTCAACCGTCGTCTCAGCATTCCTGATGACGAAGGTAGCGGTGTATTGTCTAAAGAAGACATCGTCGCGGTAATGAAGAACATCATTCATATCCGTAACGGTTTCGACGAAGTCGATGACATCGATCACTTAGGTAACCGTCGTATTCGTAGCGTCGGTGAAATGGCTGAAAACCAATTCCGTGTTGGTTTAGTCCGTGTTGAGCGCGCCGTGCGTGAACGTCTGTCTTTAGGCGATCTGAACGAGCTGATGCCACAAGACTTGATCAACGCTAAGCCAATTTCTGCTGCAGTGAAAGAGTTCTTCGGTTCTTCTCAGCTGTCACAATTCATGGACCAAAACAACCCGCTGTCAGAAGTAACGCATAAGCGTCGTATTTCTGCACTTGGCCCTGGTGGTTTGACTCGTGAACGTGCAGGCTTCGAAGTCCGCGACGTACATCCAACGCATTATGGTCGTTTATGTCCAATTGAGACCCCTGAAGGTCCAAACATTGGTCTAATCAACTCATTAGCAAGTTTTGCCCGTACTAACTCTTACGGCTTCCTAGAAACGCCATACCGCAAGGTTATCGACGGCGTGATTACTGACGAAGTGGAATACTTGTCAGCAATCGAAGAAGGTCGTTATGTGATTGCACAGGCGAACATTGAAGTTGACGCTAGCGGTCGTATGGCAGAAGAGCAAATTGCTTGTCGTCATAAAGGTGAATCGACCTTTATGCGCGCTGCTGACATCCAGTATATGGACGTTTCGCCACAACAGATTATTTCTGTTGCTGCGTCACTGATCCCGTTCTTAGAACACGACGATGCTAACCGTGCCTTGATGGGTGCGAACATGCAACGTCAAGCCGTACCCACACTGCGCTCTGAAAAGCCGCTAGTAGGTACTGGTATTGAACGTACTTTGGCTGTTGACTCTGGTGTTGTGGTTGTTGCTAAACGTGGTGGTTTTGTAGACTACGTTGATGCGAGCCGCATCGTTGTTAAAGTAAATGAAGATGAGCTGCGCCCAGGCGAAGCCGGTATCGACATTTATAACCTGACTAAATACACCCGTTCTAACCAAAACACTTGTATCAACCAACGCCCTTGTTGTGCTGTTGGTGAGCCAGTCGTTCGTGGTGACGTGTTAGCAGACGGTCCGTCTACTGACTTAGGTGACTTAGCCCTTGGCCAGAATATGCGTATCGCATTCATGCCTTGGAACGGTTACAACTTCGAAGACTCGATCTTAATTTCTGAGCGCGTAGCGCAAGAAGACCGTTTCACTACTATCCACATTCAGGAGCTGTCTTGTATTGCTCGTGATACCAAACTGGGTAGCGAAGAAATCACGGCTGATATTCCAAACGTAGGTGAATCTGCTCTGTCGAAACTCGACGAGTCAGGTATCGTTTACATTGGTGCAGAAGTGAAGGGCGGCGATATTCTGGTTGGTAAAGTGACGCCAAAAGGCGAAACACAGCTAACGCCAGAAGAGAAGTTACTCCGTGCTATCTTCGGTGAGAAAGCGTCTGACGTTAAAGACAGTTCACTGCGTGTTCCTAACTCTGTTAAGGGCACTATCATCGACGTACAGGTATTTACCCGTGACGGCGTTGAAAAAGACAAGCGTGCAGTTGAAATCGAAGAGATGCACATTGCCCAAGCTCGTAAAGACTTAGGCGAAGAGTTCAAGATCCTTGAAGAAGGTGTATTGAGCCGTGCGCGTAACCTGTTAATCGGTGCTGGTTTCACTGAAGCGCAAATTGCTGCGTTGCCACGTAAAGATGTATTGGTTCAAGTCATTGACGATGAAGCAAAACAAACTGAACTTGAGCAATTAGCTGAACAGCATGAAGAGCTGAAAGCTGACTTCGATAAGAAGTTTGAAATCAAACGTCGCAAGATCACCCAAGGTGATGACTTGGCGCCAGGAGTACTCAAGATCGTTAAGGTTTACTTAGCGGTTAAGCGTACTATCCAACCTGGTGACAAGATGGCGGGTCGTCACGGTAACAAGGGTGTTATCTCTAAGATTTGCCCAATCGAAGACATGCCATATGACGAACAAGGTAACCCAGTAGACATCGTATTGAACCCGCTAGGTGTTCCATCACGTATGAACATTGGTCAGGTACTTGAAGTCCATATGGGCGCCGCTGCCAAAGGTATTGGTAACAAGATCACTGCGATGCTTGAAGAACAGCGTGAGCTGGCTGAAGTTCGTGGTTACATCAAGCAAGTTTATGAATTAGGTGACGAAGTGCAGCAGCGCGTCGATATCGATTCATTCACTGATGATGAAGTATTACGTCTTGCGACTAACCTGAAAGGCGGTATCCCGATTGCAACTCCTGCATTCGACGGTGCTAAAGAGAAAGAGATCAAGCAGATGCTTGAACTTGCAGGTTTGCCAACCTCTGGTCAGTTGAAGTTGTTTGATGGTCGTACCGGTAACGAATTTGAGCGTCAAGTAACGGTAGGTTACATGTACATGCTCAAACTGAACCACTTAGTTGATGACAAGATGCACGCCCGTTCTACCGGTTCGTACAGCTTAGTGACTCAACAACCACTGGGCGGTAAAGCTCAGTTCGGTGGTCAGCGTTTCGGTGAGATGGAAGTGTGGGCACTAGAAGCATACGGTGCCGCTTATACGCTTCAAGAAATGCTCACTGTTAAATCGGATGACGTTAACGGTCGTACTCAGATGTATAAGAACATCGTCGACGGTAACCATCAGATGCAACCTGGCATGCCAGAGTCCTTCAACGTGTTACTGAAGGAGATCCGTTCACTCGGTATTAATATCGAGTTGGATCAGGCATAAGCGCAGGCCTTTAGCCGCGTTTGGCAAACAGAATGGTGCTCCGTGCAAGCGGAGCACCCGGTTTAACTCCTTCAGGAGAGAAACGTGAAAGACTTATTAAAGTTTCTGAAACAGCAAAGCAAGACTGAAGAATTTAACGGCATCAAAATTGGTCTGGCATCGCCTGATCTGATCCGTTCTTGGTCTTTTGGTGAAGTTAAGAAGCCAGAAACCATCAACTACCGTACCTTCAAGCCTGAGCGTGAAGGTCTGTTCTGTGCGCGTATCTTTGGCCCAGTCAAAGATTACGAATGTTTGTGCGGTAAGTACAAACGTTTGAAGCACCGTGGTGTTATTTGTGAAAAGTGTGGCGTTGAAGTAACCCAAACTAAAGTACGTCGTGAGCGTATGGGTCACATCGAACTGGCTAGCCCAGTTGCGCACATTTGGTTCTTAAAATCACTGCCGTCACGTATTGGCTTAATGCTGGATATGACGCTGCGTGATATCGAACGCGTACTGTATTTTGAATCATTTGTCGTGATCGAGCCTGGCATGACCAGCCTTGAACGTGGCCAAATGCTGACAGAAGAAACTTATCTGGATGCATTAGAAGAATACGGTGATGAGTTCGAAGCTAAAATGGGTGCCGAAGCAGTACTTGAACTGTTACGTGCTATCGATTTAGCGAAAGAAATCGAACAAATGCGTGAAGAATTGCCTTCAATCAATTCTGAGACTCGTCGCAAGAAAGTGACTAAACGTCTTAAGTTGATGGAAGCATTCTACACTTCAGGCAACAAGCCTGAGTGGATGATCTTAAAAGTACTGCCTGTGTTACCACCTGACTTACGTCCGTTGGTTCCGCTCGATGGCGGCCGCTTCGCGACTTCAGATCTTAACGACCTGTATCGCCGCGTGATCAACCGTAACAACCGTTTGAAGCGTCTGTTAGATTTAGCTGCGCCAGACATTATCGTACGCAACGAAAAGCGTATGTTACAAGAGTCTGTTGATGCGCTATTAGATAACGGTCGTCGTGGTCGTGCTATTACCGGTTCTAACAAGCGTCCTCTGAAATCTTTGGCTGATATGATCAAAGGTAAGCAAGGTCGTTTCCGTCAGAACTTGTTGGGTAAGCGCGTTGACTATTCTGGTCGTTCGGTAATTACCGTAGGTCCTACTCTACGTCTGCACCAATGTGGTCTTCCTAAGAAGATGGCACTGGAACTGTTCAAGCCATTCATCTATGGCAAGCTAGAAGGTCGTGGCTTAGCTACTACTATCAAAGCGGCTAAGAAGATGGTTGAGCGTGAAGTAGCGGAAGTTTGGGACGTTCTGGATGAAGTGATCCGCGAACATCCAGTGATGCTCAACCGTGCACCAACACTGCACAGACTGGGTATCCAAGCGTTCGAACCTGTACTGATTGAAGGTAAAGCGATCCAGTTACACCCACTCGTTTGTGCGGCATACAACGCCGACTTCGACGGTGACCAAATGGCGGTACACGTACCGTTAACACTGGAAGCGCAGCTTGAAGCCCGTGCCCTGATGATGTCTACCAACAACATCCTGTCACCAGCCAACGGCGAGCCTGTTATCACCCCGTCTCAAGACGTGGTATTGGGCCTGTACTATACCAGCCGTGAGCGTATTAACGGCCGTGGTGAAGGTATGGCATTTATGTCTGTTGCTGAAGTTGAAAAAGCTTACGCAACTGGCGCTGCTGAACTGCATGCCCGCGTTAAAGTTCGTATCACTGAAACCATTATTGGTGACGATGGTGAGCGCACTGAACAACGCCGTATCGTTGATACGACTGTGGGTCGTGCTTTGCTGTCACTTATTCTGCCAGCAGGTTTGTCATTTGATCTGGTTAACCAGAACATGGGCAAAAAGCAGATCTCTAAACTGTTGAACACCTGTTATCGTCAACTGGGTCTGAAAGATACTGTTATCTTCGCTGACCAATTGATGTATACCGGTTTCCGTTTTGCAACCATCTCTGGTGCCTCTGTCGGTATCGATGACATGGTTATTCCAGACGAGAAATACACCTTAGTTGCTGATGCAGAAGCGGAAGTTCTTGAAATTCAAGAGCAGTTCCAATCTGGTCTAGTCACAGCCGGTGAGCGTTACAACAAAGTTATCGATATCTGGGCAAGTGCCAACGAAAAAGTTTCTAAAGCTATGATGGAAAACCTGTCAACTGAGACAGTGATTAACCGTGATGGCGTTGAAGAGAAACAAGCCTCGTTTAACAGCATCTATATGATGGCTGACTCAGGCGCTCGTGGTAGTGCCGCACAGATCCGTCAGTTGGCGGGTATGCGTGGTCTGATGGCTAAGCCAGACGGCTCAATCATCGAAACGCCAATTACCGCTAACTTCCGTGAAGGTCTAAACGTACTCCAGTACTTTATTTCTACTCACGGTGCGCGTAAAGGTCTAGCCGATACGGCATTGAAGACAGCGAACTCGGGTTACCTGACTCGTCGTCTTGTAGACGTTGCACAAGATTTAGTGGTTATCGAAGACGATTGTGGTACTCACGAAGGTCTAACCATGAAACCGCTGATTGAAGGTGGTGATGTGGTTGAGCCGTTACGTGAACGCGTACTGGGTCGTGTGGTTGCGATTGATGTGTTCTATCCAGGCACTGAAGACGTATTAGCACCACGTAACACGCTACTCGACGAAGCATGGTGTGACAAGTTAGAAGAGCATTCAATCGACGAAGTGATTGTACGTTCTGTTATTTCTTGTGATACCGATTTCGGTGTGTGTGCAGCCTGTTACGGTCGTGACTTGGCTCGTGGTCATATTATTAACCACGGTGAAGCCATCGGTGTTGTGGCAGCACAATCTATCGGTGAACCAGGTACACAGTTAACGATGCGTACGTTCCACATCGGTGGTGCGGCATCTCGAGCGTCTGCAGAAAACAATGTCCAAGTGAAAAACTCGGGTTCATTGAAACTGCATAATGCTAAGCATGTTACTAATAGTGACGGCAAACTGGTTATCGTTTCTCGTTCTTCTGAACTGGCTGTTATTGACGAGCTGGGTCGTGAGAAAGAGCGTTATAAAGTGCCATACGGTACTGTGCTCGAGAAACTAGAAGAAGCGGCTGTTGAAGCGGGCGATGTTATCGCTAACTGGGATCCACATACTCACCCAATCATTTCTGAAGTGGCGGGTAGTATCAAGTTCGTAGACATGATTGACGGTGTCACTATGACACGTCAAACAGACGAACTAACGGGTCTGTCATCAATCGTGATCCTTGACGTTGGTCAGCGTGGTACTGCGGGTAAAGAAATGCGCCCAATGATCCGTCTGCTTGGCGCTAATGGTGCTGACTTGATGATCCCAGGTACTGAAGTGCCAGCACAATACTTCTTACCAGGTAGTGCGATCGTTAACTTAGAAGATAACGCGCAAATCAACGTGGGTGACGCATTAGCTCGTATTCCTCAGGAATCGTCTAAAACACGCGACATCACCGGTGGTCTGCCACGCGTTGCTGACTTGTTCGAAGCGCGTAAGCCAAAAGAGCCTGCTATTCTGGCGGAAATCTCTGGTACCATCTCGTTTGGTAAAGAGACCAAAGGTAAGCGTCGTTTGGTGATTACACCTGCTGATGGCGGCGATCATTATGAAGAGATGATCCCTAAGTGGCGTAACTTAAACGTGTTCGAAGGTGAAAAAGTCGAACGTGGTGAAGTTATCGCTGACGGTCCAGAAGCTGCGCACGACATTCTGCGTCTTCGTGGTATCCACAACGTAGCAAACTACATTGTGAACGAAGTACAGGACGTTTACCGTTTGCAAGGCGTGAAGATCAACGATAAGCATATCGAAGTGATCATCCGTCAGATGCTGCGTAAGTGTCTTATCACTTCTGCCGGCGACACTGACTTCCTCGAAGGGGAACAAGCTGAAGTGTCACGCGTGAAGATCGCTAACCGCGAACTGATCGCCCAAGGTAAAGTGCCTGCGACCTTTGAACGTGAGCTACTGGGTATTACTAAAGCATCTCTGGCAACAGAATCCTTTATCTCAGCAGCATCGTTCCAAGAAACCACGCGCGTACTGACCGAAGCCGCCGTAGGTGGTAAGAGCGATCAATTACGTGGTCTGAAAGAAAACGTTATCGTTGGCCGACTGATCCCAGCTGGTACTGGTTACGCTTATCACAAGACTCGTAATGAAGCGCGTGCGAAGAAAAACGAACCTGTGGTAGTGAACAAGATCACTGCAAGTGAAGCCGAACAGAACTTGGCCGATCTCTTAAACTTGGCTGGTAGCCAAGATTAAGTAATAAGTTTGTTATAAAAAGGCGCCTATGGCGCCTTTTTTCTTGTAATATGCCGCAAAAGTTGGCTATTTCTTGACAGTCAGGCATTACCTTTCTAAAATTCCGCGTCCCACCATTGTGGGATATAGATTTTTCACACCTTATCGTTGAGTTTGATTCAACTGACTCGGAGCTATACATGGCAACTGTAAACCAGTTGGTACGTAAGCCACGCGCGCCAAAAGTCGACAAGACTAACGTGCCTGCGTTGAATGCGTGCCCGCAAAAACGTGGTGTTTGTACACGTGTGTACACTACTACCCCTAAAAAACCTAACTCTGCACTACGTAAAGTAGCTCGTGTGCGTCTAACTAACGGTTTCGAAGTTACTTCGTACATCGGCGGTGAAGGCCACAACCTGCAGGAACATAGCGTGATCTTAATCCGTGGTGGTCGTGTTAAAGACTTACCAGGTGTGCGTTATCACACTATTCGTGGCGCATTAGACTGTGCAGGCGTGACTTCACGTCGCCAAAGCCGTTCTAAATACGGTGCTAAGCGTCCTAAGTCTTAACTTATCCGTTAAGTAAGGCCAAGCTAGTTTTATTTTGAGAATTCCAGTTTTGGAAATCCCTGAAGCATACGGAGAATTGTTATGCCAAGACGTCGCGTTGTAGGACAACGTAAAATCCTACCAGATCCAAAGTTTCACAGTGAGTTGCTGGCTAAGTTCATCAACGTCATTATGCAAGACGGCAAAAAGTCGACTGCAGAAAAAATTATTTACAAGGCACTAGATGTTGTCGCTGAAAAGAAAAGCGAAAACCATTTAGTTATCCTTGAAGCAGCCCTGGACAACGTTCGCCCATCAGTCGAAGTTAAATCTCGTCGCGTTGGTGGTTCTACGTACCAGGTACCATGTGAAGTTCGTCCTGTGCGTCGTAACGCACTGGCGATGCGCTGGTTAGTTGAAGCTGCTCGTAAGCGTGGTGAAAAATCTATGGCTTTACGTCTGGCAGGTGAAATGCTGGATGCGTCTGAAAACAAAGGTACTGCTGTTAAGAAGCGTGAAGACGTGCATCGCATGGCTGAAGCTAACAAAGCCTTTGCTCATTACCGTTGGTAATATGATGGTGTGGGCTTAGGCCCACACCATAGTTGTTGATATTGCCAAGACTTAGGTCTTGGTGGAGAGGGTATAATCGTGGCTCGTACAACCCCAATTGAGCGTTATCGTAATATCGGTATTTGTGCTCATGTTGACGCAGGTAAAACCACCACAACAGAACGTGTTCTGTTCTATACCGGTTTGTCTCATAAAATCGGTGAGGTGCATGACGGCGCCGCTACCACAGACTGGATGGTTCAAGAGCAAGAGCGTGGTATCACTATCACCTCGGCTGCGGTAACCACATTCTGGCGTGGTATGGATGCTCAATTCACTGAACACCGCATCAATATCATCGATACCCCTGGTCACGTTGACTTTACTATTGAAGTTGAACGGTCTCTGCGCGTCCTCGACGGTGCTGTTGTCGTTTTCTGTGGTTCATCTGGTGTTGAACCTCAGTCTGAAACAGTGTGGCGTCAAGCTGATAAATATCGCGTTCCACGTTTGGTATTTATCAACAAGATGGACCGTGCAGGTGCAGACTTTGAACGTGTAGTGAAGCAAATTAGAACTCGTCTTGGAGCCACTTGTGTGCCTATTCAATTGAATATTGGTGCAGAAGAAAACTTCAAAGGCGTGATCGACTTAATCAAGATGAAAGCAATTAACTGGAATGAATCAGACCAGGGTATGACTTTCACTTATGAGGAGATCCCTGCAGAGTTAGCGGCTAAAGCGGCTGAAATGCATGAGTATCTGGTTGAAGTGGCAGCCGAATCTTCGGATGAACTGATGGATAAGTACCTTGAAGAAGGCACGCTATCAGAAGACGAAATTAAAAAGGCGCTACGTCAGCGTACTATAAATAATGAAATCGTTTTAGCGACTTGTGGTTCTGCATTTAAGAACAAAGGCGTTCAAGCGGTACTTGATGCGGTTATTGAATTCTTGCCAGCGCCAATTGATGTGCCTCCAATTAAGGGCATCGATGAGAACGACCAAGAAGTAGAACGCCCATCAGATGACAATGCGCCTTTTGCTGCATTGGCATTTAAGATTGCTACAGATCCATTCGTAGGAACTTTGACCTTTATTCGCGTGTACTCAGGCGTACTCGAATCAGGTTCGGGCGTTTACAACTCTGTCAAACAGAAGCGTGAACGCGTAGGTCGCATGGTGCAAATGCACGCAAACGATCGCACTGAACTGAAAGAAGTCCGTGCTGGTGATATCGCAGCGGCGATTGGTCTAAAAGAAGTGACTACGGGTGATACGCTTTGTGATAACGATCATAGAGTGATCTTGGAACGTATGGAGTTCCCAGAGCCAGTAATTACCATTGCCGTTGAGCCTAAGTCAAAAGCCGATCAGGACAAAATGGGTATCGCGTTGCAAAAACTTGCAGCGGAAGATCCATCATTCCGAGTTGAAACTGACGAAGAATCATCACAAACTCTGATTTCGGGTATGGGTGAGTTACACTTAGACATCATCGTAGACCGTATGCGTCGCGAATTCGGTGTTGAATGTAACGTAGGTAAGCCACAAGTGGCCTACCGCGAAACTATCCGAGCATCAGTAGAAGCTGAAGGTAAATTTGTACGCCAATCAGGTGGTCGTGGACAATTCGGTCACGTTTGGTTAAAACTAGAGCCTAATGAAGAAGGCGCTGGTTACGAATTTGTCAATGCAGTTGTGGGAGGTGTGATTCCTCGTGAATTCATTCCTGCGGTTGATAAAGGTATCCAAGAACAGATGAAGAATGGCGTTCTCGCTGGCTTCCCTGTGTTGGACGTGAAGGTCACTCTGTTCGACGGTTCATATCATGATGTGGACTCGAATGAGATGGCGTTCAAAATTGCAGGTTCTATGGGCTTCAAAAAGGGTGCGCTTGAAGCGAATCCGGCGTTGCTCGAACCTTGCATGAAAGTAGAAGTAACTACCCCTGAAAATTATATGGGTGACGTCGTTGGTGATTTAAACCGTCGTCGTGGCTTGATTGAAGGGATGGATGATGGCTTTGGTGGCATCAAAATAGTCCATGCTGTAGTGCCTCTTTCTGAAATGTTTGGTTATGCAACTGATTTGCGCTCTGCTACACAGGGTCGCGCTTCATACTCTATGGAGTTCTTGAAGTACTCTGATGCACCGCAAAACATTGCAAAAGCGATTATTGAATCTCGTAGCTAATATCCAGTTACGACATAAATGTTATTATGGTCCAGCACTGACTGGACTATTCTGAAAAGAAAGGAATATATCGTGGCAAAAGCTAAATTTGAACGTATTAAGCCTCACGTAAACGTGGGCACCATTGGTCACGTTGACCATGGTAAAACCACACTGACTGCAGCTATCTCTCACGTACTGGCTAAGACCTACGGTGGCGAAGCTAAAGACTTCTCTCAAATCGATAACGCTCCAGAAGAGCGTGAGCGCGGTATTACGATCAATACCTCTCACATCGAATATGACACGCCTTCACGTCACTACGCACACGTAGACTGCCCAGGCCACGCTGACTATGTTAAAAACATGATCACTGGTGCTGCACAGATGGACGGCGCGATTCTAGTAGTTGCCTCTACAGACGGTCCAATGCCACAGACTCGTGAGCACATCCTGCTTTCTCGTCAGGTTGGCGTACCTTTCATTATCGTGTTCATGAACAAATGTGACATGGTAGATGACGAAGAGTTACTGGAATTGGTTGAAATGGAAGTGCGTGAACTTCTGTCAGAATACGATTTCCCAGGTGATGATTTACCAGTAATCCAAGGTTCAGCTCTGAAGGCCCTAGAAGGTCAACCAGAGTGGGAAGCTAAGATCCTTGAATTAGCCGCAGCACTGGATTCTTACATTCCAGAACCACAACGTGATATCGATAAGCCGTTCCTACTGCCAATCGAAGACGTATTCTCAATTTCAGGCCGTGGTACAGTAGTTACTGGTCGTGTTGAGCGTGGTATTGTTAAAGTGGGTGACGAAGTTGAAATCGTTGGTGTTCGCACAACGACTAAAACAACGTGTACTGGTGTAGAAATGTTCCGTAAACTGCTTGACGAAGGTCGTGCAGGCGAGAACTGTGGTGTGTTATTACGTGGTACTAAGCGTGATGACGTAGAACGTGGTCAAGTATTGGCTAAACCAGGTTCAATCAACCCACACACGACTTTTGAATCAGAAGTTTATGTTCTGTCAAAAGAAGAAGGCGGACGTCACACTCCATTCTTCAAAGGCTACCGTCCACAGTTCTACTTCCGTACAACTGACGTAACCGGTACTATCGAACTGCCAGAAGGCGTAGAGATGGTAATGCCTGGCGACAACATCAAAATGGTAGTGACTCTGATTTGCCCAATCGCGATGGACGAAGGTTTACGCTTCGCAATCCGTGAAGGTGGTCGTACAGTTGGTGCTGGTGTAGTAGCTAAAATCATCGCTTAATTGCGATAGAAATTAGTTTGAAAAGGAAGCTTCGGCTTCCTTTTTTGTTTGAGGGCTGGTTTTATTCACAAATTTGTGTAAAATGCTCGCCACTCTGAAGTTAAATAGTTATTTGATGACTATTTACACAGCGGGCTTGATATCCGGATTTAGATAGGTATAATGGCCCCCTCGTCGACTTAGGTTGACGAATTAAATGATTAGTCGCTGAAGTTAATCATTATCATAGCGGCTCCGATTGGGAGTCGAACGGTTAAATCATCTCGCTCTGCTTTTCTATATTGAAGAAGCTAGAGGGTGATTTTTTATATGTCCATTTTAGGAGCTCTGGTCAATGCAGAACCAAAGAATCCGTATCCGCTTAAAGGGATTTGATCATCGCTTAATTGATCAGTCTACAGCGGAAATCGTTGAAACTGCTAAGCGTACAGGCGCGCAGGTTCGTGGTCCAATTCCACTACCTACTCGCAAAGAGCGTTATACCATTTTGATCTCTCCGCACGTTAATAAAGATGCTCGTGACCAGTACGAATTACGTACACACAAGCGCCTGGTTGACATCGTAGAGCCAACTGAAAAGACTGTTGACGCGTTAATGCGTTTAGATCTTGCGGCTGGTGTCGACGTACAGATTAGCTTGGGTTAATTGAGATCCTAGTAAGAAGAGGTTTGAGAGATGGCTATCGGTCTTATTGGTCGTAAAGTTGGTATGACTCGCATCTTCACTGAAGATGGTGTTTCAATACCAGTTACTGTAATTGAAGTTGCAGGCAACCGTGTTACTCAAGTGAAAACTTTAGAAACTGACGGCTACCGTGCACTTCAAGTTACAACTGGCACCAAAAAAGCCAATCGCATCACTAAACCAGAAGCAGGTCACTTTGCCAAGAGCGGCGTTGAAGCCGGTCGTGGTTTGTGGGAAATGCGTTTGGTAGACGGTGAAGGCGAGGGCATTGAAGTTGGTGCTGAGCTAAATGTTGATATTTTCGCAGACGTAGCGAAAGTTGATGTTACTGGTCAATCAAAAGGTAAAGGCTTCCAAGGCGGCGTTAAGCGTTGGAACTTCCGTACTCAAGATATGACTCACGGTAACTCTTTGTCGCACCGCTCGAATGGTTCTATCGGTCAGAACCAAACGCCTGGTCGCGTATTCAAAGGCAAAAAAATGTCAGGCCATATGGGTGCCGAGCGTGTTACTACTCAAAATCTAGTTGTTGTTCGTGTAGATGTTGAGCGTAACCTGCTACTAGTCCGTGGCGCTGTTCCTGGCGCTACCAATGGCGACTTGATTATCAAGCCTGCCGTTAAAGCTTAAGGTCTGAGGAGATAGTAATGGAATTGGTATTGAAAGACGCGCAAAGCGCTCTTGAAGTTTCCGAAACTACCTTCGGCCGTGACTTTAACGAGGCACTGGTTCATCAGGTAGTTGTAGCATACGCTGCAAACGCGCGTCAGGGCACTCGTGCTCAAAAGACTCGTGCGGAAGTAACTGGCTCAGGCAAAAAGCCTTGGCGCCAAAAAGGAACTGGCCGTGCTCGTGCTGGTTCTGTTAAAGGCCCAATCTGGCGTGGCGGTGGCGTAACATTCGCTGCTAAAACCCAAGATCACAGCCAAAAAGTTAACAAAAAGATGTACCGCGGCGCGCTGAGAAGCATTCTGTCTGAATTGGTACGTCAAGAGCGTTTGGTTATTGTTGAATCTTTCGGTGTTGAAGCTCCTAAAACTAAAGAGCTGAAAGCTAAATTGAAAGCAATGAACCTTGAAGACGTTCTGATTGTGACTGCAGAAGTTGATGAGAACTTATTCTTAGCAGCTCGTAACCTGTACAAGGTTGACGTTCGTGATGTAGCGGGTCTAGACCCAGTGAGTCTGATCGCCTTCAACACTGTGCTTGTGACTGCTGACGCAGTGAAGCAAATCGAGGAGATGCTAGCATGATGATCCGCGAAGAACGTTTGCTAAAAGTTATTCTCGCTCCACATATCTCTGAAAAGAGCACTGTGAACGCTGAGAAGCACAACACTGTTGTTTTCCGCGTAGCTATCGATGCAACTAAAGCTGAAATTAAAGCTGCTGTTGCTAAGCTATTTGAAGTTGAAGTTGATTCAGTTCGCACTTTAGTGAGCAAAGGCAAAACTAAACGCACTGGTGGCCGTACTGGTCGTCGTAGCGATTGGAAAAAAGCCTATGTGACTCTAGCTGCTGGTGCTGACATCGATTTCGTCGGCGGCGCTGAGTAAGCAAAGGAGAATTATCATGGCAGTTATTAAGTGTAAGCCAACCTCTCCAGGTCGTCGCCACGTAGTTAAAGTGGTGAACACTGACCTGCACAAGGGTAAACCTTTTGCTGGCTTGTTGGCGAAAAAATCTAAAAGTGGTGGCCGTAACAATACTGGCCGTATCACTGTCCGTCACGTAGGTGGTGGTCATAAGCAGCATTATCGTCTAATCGACTTCAAACGCGATAAAGATGGTATCCCTGCAAAGATTGAGCGTCTGGAATACGATCCAAACCGTACTGCTAACATCGCGTTAGTATTGTATGCGGATGGTGAGCGTCGTTATATTCTTGCTGCCAAAGGCATGCAAGCTGGCGATAAGATCCAGTCTGGTGTTGCTGCCGAGATCAAAACCGGTAACGCTATGCCACTGCGCAACATCCCAGTAGGTTCTGTAGTTCACGCAGTTGAAATGAAGCCTGGTAAAGGTGCTCAGATCGCTCGTTCTGCAGGTGCTTATGTACAAGTTGTTGCTCGTGATGGCGCATATGCCACTCTACGTCTTCGCTCTGGCGAAATGCGTAAAGTGCCAGTTGATTGCCGCGCGACATTTGGTGAAGTTGGTAATGCCGAACACATGCTACGCCAGTTAGGTAAAGCAGGTGCTAAGCGCTGGAGAGGCATACGTCCTACAGTGCGTGGTGTTGCAATGAACCCAGTAGACCATCCACACGGTGGTGGTGAAGGCCGTACTTCTGGTGGTCGTCACCCAGTGACTCCATGGGGTGTGCCAACTAAGGGTTATAAAACTCGTAGTAACAAGCGCACTGACAAGTACATCGTACGTCGTCGTAATAAATAGTAAGAGGATTCGCCATGCCACGTTCTCTCAAGAAAGGTCCCTTCATTGACCTGCACTTGCTGAAGAAGGTAGAGAAAGCGATGGAAGCCGGTGACAAAAAGCCTATTAAGACTTGGTCACGTCGCTCTATGATCATTCCAAATATGATTGGTTTGACCATCGCTGTCCATAATGGTCGTCAGCACGTTCCTGTGTTCGTAACTGACGAAATGATCGGCCACAAACTTGGTGAATTTTCACCAACTCGCACTTATCGCGGCCATGCTGCAGATAAGAAAGCGAAGAAGCGTTAATACGGGAGGAATAAGATGGAAGTTTTAGCTAAACATCGTTTTGCCCGTACGTCTGCGCAGAAGGCCCGTCTGGTTGCTGATCAAATTCGTGGATTGCCTGTTGCTAAGGCCCTCGAAATTTTGACTTTCAGCCCCAAGAAAGCCGCCGTACTGGTTAAAAAAGTACTTGACTCAGCTATCGCAAACGCCGAACACAACGAAGGCGCGGATATTGATGAGCTTAAAGTCGGAGCCGTCTTCGTAGATGAAGGCCCAACTATGAAGCGTATCATGCCACGTGCTAAAGGCCGCGCTGATCGTATCATGAAGCGTACCAGCCACATTACTGTGGTTGTATCAGATCGCTAGGAGAGAGCAATGGGACAGAAAGTACATCCTAATGGTATCCGTCTGGGTATCACCAAGCCTTGGATCTCTACCTGGTACGCAGATAAATCAGATTACGCAAGTAACCTGAACAGCGACTGGGAAGTGCGTAAGTTTCTTGTAGAGAAATTACAAGCTGCTTCAGTATCTAAGATTGTTATCGAGCGTCCAGCGAAAAGCATCCGCGTTACCATTCACACTGCCCGTCCAGGTGTTGTGATCGGTAAGAAAGGTGAAGACGTTGAAGTATTGCGTGCTGCAGTGTCAAAACTTGCTGGCACTCCTGCTCAAATTAACATCGCTGAGATCCGTAAACCTGAGCTAGATGCCAAGTTAGTTGCTGACTCAATTGCACAGCAATTAGAGCGTCGCGTAATGTTCCGTCGTGCTATGAAGCGCGCAGTTCAAAACGCAATGCGTATTGGTGCTCAAGGTATCAAAGTACAAGTTAGTGGCCGTTTAGGCGGAGCTGAGATTGCGCGCGATGAGTGGTATCGTGAAGGTCGTGTACCTTTACATACTTTGCGTGCTGATATCGACTATTCTACATCTGAAAGTCACACCCAATACGGTGTGATTGGCGTTAAAGTTTGGATCTTCAAAGGTGAAGTTCTAGACGGAATGCTGCCACAGATTGAAGAGCCGAAGCAGCAGCAACCTAAGCGCAAGCCTCGTGGTAAATAGGAGAGCCGGCAATGCTGCAACCTAAACGTATGAAGTTTCGCAAGATGTTCAAAGGCCGCAACCGCGGTCTAGCGAACGGTACCGAAGTTAGCTTTGGTACTTTTGGTCTGAAAGCAGTCGGCCGTGGCCGTTTAACTGCACGTCAGATCGAATCTGCACGTCGTGCCATGACACGTCACATTAAGCGTCAGGGACAAATTTGGATTCGAGTTTTCCCGGACAAGCCGATTACCTCTAAGCCTCTTGAAGTGCGTATGGGTAAAGGTAAAGGTAACGTTGAATACTGGGTATGTCAGATTCAACCTGGTAAGGTTCTTTATGAGATGAATGGTGTTTCTGAAGTGATCGCTCGTGAAGCGTTTGCTTTGGCTGCTGCCAAGCTTCCAATTAAGACTACCTTCGTAACTAAGACGGTGATGTAATGAAAGCGAGCGAACTGAGAGAAAAGAGCGTTGAAGAACTGAACGCTGAACTACTTGGTCTGCTGCGTGAGCAGTTCAACCTGCGTATGCAACACGCCACTGGTCAGTTGACTCAGACTAATCAACTGAAATTGGTGCGCCGTAACATTGCGCGCGTTAAGACCATTATTACTTCTAAGGCGGGTGCATAATGTCTGATAAAATCCGTACTTTGCAGGGTCGTGTAACTAGCAACAAAATGGACAAGTCCATTACTGTTGCTATCGAACGCCAAGTGAAACACCCAATTTATGGGAAATACATTAAGCGTACGACAAAGATCCATGCACATGACGAAACGAATCAGTGCAATGAAGGCGATTTAGTAGCGATTCGCGAATGTCGTCCTTTGTCTAAGACTAAGTCTTGGACCCTGGTTGAAGTAGTATCAAAGGCCTAAGTTAATTAGGTATTTAGGTAAACGGCTCCAGAATGTGGGGCCGTTTGTTTTTTAATACTATACATTCCACTTTTATGGTGTTATATTTGCGCGCCATTTTTGACTAAATTAATAGCAAAAATGAGTGTTTTTATTGTCCCATAGTGGGAATTGTGTAGTAACGATAGCGGAGCACTTAAAATGATCCAAATGCAATCGACTCTTGACGTTGCTTGTAACAGCGGCGCACGCAGAGTTCAGTGTATTAAGGTCTTGGGTGGCTCTCATCGTCGTTATGCCGGTATCGGCGACATCATCAAAGTTTCTGTTAAAGAAGCGATTCCTCGCGCTAAAGCGAAGAAAGGCGATGTGTATAACGCGGTGGTAGTCCGTACTAAGAAAGGCGTACGTCGTCCAGACGGTTCTGTCATTCGCTTCGATCGGAATGCAGCTGTTCTTTTGAACAACAACCTGCAGCCGATTGGTACTCGTATCTTTGGACCAGTGACACGTGAATTGCGTAATGAGCAATTTATGAAAATTGTCTCGCTGGCACCAGAAGTACTGTAAGGAGCTTCAAAATGGCAGCTAAAATACGTCGTGAAGACGAAGTGATTGTATTAGCAGGTAAAGACAAGGGTAAACGTGCAAAAGTTTCTCAAGTCCTTCCTACTGGTAAATTGATTGTTGAAGGCATCAATCTTGTCAAAAAACACCAAAAGCCAAACCCACAATTGGGCGTAGCTGGCGGTATTGTTGAGAAAGAAGCACCGATACAAGCATCAAATGTAGCGATTTTCAACTCTGCCACTGGCAAAGCTGATCGCGTTGGTTTCCGCTTTGAAGACGGCAAAAAAGTTCGTTTCTTCAAATCGAACAGTGAACTCGTTAAGTAATTGGAGTAAACGATGGCGAAACTGCATGATAAATACCAAGAGACTGTTGTCGCTGAACTTGCTAAAAAGTTCGGTTATACCAGTGTCATGCAAGTCCCTCGGATTGAGAAAATCACCCTGAACATGGGTGTTGGCGAAGCTGTTGCAGACAAGAAAATCATGGACCATGCTGTCCGTGATATGACTGCAATCGCTGGTCAAAAGCCAGTTGTGACTGTAGCTCGTAAGTCAGTTGCTGGTTTTAAAATCCGTGAAGGCTACCCTATTGGCTGTAAAGTGACCCTACGCGGTGAGCGTATGTGGGAATTCTTAGAGCGTTTAGTCGATATCGCAATCCCACGTATTCGTGACTTCCGTGGCTTAAGCGCTAAAGCGTTTGACGGCCGTGGTAACTACGCAATGGGCGTGCGTGAGCAGATCATCTTCCCAGAAATCGATTACGATAAAATCGATAAGATTCGTGGTATGGATATTGTTATCACTACTACTGCGAAGAATGATGAAGAAGGTCGTGCTTTGTTAGACGCTTTTAACTTCCCATTCAAGAAATAAGGGTAGCGTAATGGCAAAAACATCAATGAAAGCACGTGAAGCTAAACGTGCACAGCTCGTGGCCAAGTACGCTGAAAAGCGTGCGGCTCTTAAGACTATCATTGCAAGTCCAGCTTCTTCTGACGAAGATCGTTGGGATGCGGTTCTTAAGCTGCAAGCTCTACCACGTGATTCCAGCGCTGCGCGTCAACGCAATCGTTGTAATCAAACTGGTCGCCCTCATGGCTTCTTACGTAAATTCGGCTTAAGCCGTATCAAATTACGTGAAGCAACCATGCGTGGTGAAGTTCCTGGCCTGCGTAAGGCCAGCTGGTAAGCACTTGTCACGGAGTAAGCTAATATGAGCATGCAAGATCCTATTGCGGATATGTTAACCCGTATTCGTAACGGCCAAGCTGCTAACCACGTATCAGTGAAGATGCCTTCAGCTAAGTTGAAAGTCGCAATTGCGAAACTACTTAAAGATGAAGGTTATATTGCTGATTACGCCGTAGCAGATGAAGCCAAGCCTGAACTGGAAGTTACTTTAAAGTATTTCCAAGGCCAACCAGTCGTTGAGACTATCCAGCGTGTAAGTCGCCCTGGTCTTCGTATTTACAAAGGTAAAAACGAACTTCCAAAGGTGATGGGCGGTCTGGGTGTCGCAATTGTGTCCACTTCTAAAGGCTTGATGACTGATCGTGCCGCCCGCCTTGCAGGCATGGGTGGCGAGGTTATCTGCTACGTAGCTTAAGGAGCTAGGAATGTCTCGTGTAGCAAAAGCACCAGTATCTATTCCAGCTGGCGTAGAGGTGACCTTGAACGAACAGACCCTTACCGTCAAAGGCGGAAAAGGTAGTCTGACTCGAGTGATCAACAATGCGGTCAATGTTGTTATTGAAGCCGGCGTAGTTAAGTTCCTCCCTGTTGAAGGCGTTGTTAACGCTTGGGCACAGGCTGGTACAACTCGTGCATTAGTAAACAACATGGTTGTTGGTGTATCTCAAGGTTTTGAGCGTAAGTTAAAGTTAGTTGGCGTTGGTTACCGTGCGAAACTCGTCGGTGCTGATATCGACCTTACTTTAGGTTTCTCTCATCCGTTAGTACACAAACTGCCCGCAGGCGTTACTGCAGAGTGCCCTAGCCAAACTGACATCGTCCTACGTGGCGTTGATAAACAGTTAATTGGCCAAGTCGCTGCTGAGATTCGCGGATACCGTCCACCAGAGCCATACAAAGGCAAAGGTGTTCGCTATGACGACGAAGTAGTACGCCGTAAAGAGGCTAAGAAGAAGTAGGTAACGCGATATGGATAAGAAAACATCTCGCTTACGTCGCGCTACTCGCGCTCGTAAGAAGATCCAAGAGCTGGGCGTGAACCGTCTGGTTGTACATCGTACACCGCGTCACATTTATGCTCAGGTGATCAATCCTGAAGCTCAGGTGTTGGCAGCTGCTTCAACCGTAGAAAAAGCGGTTAAAGAGCTACTGAAGAGTACCGGTAACGTAGACGCAGCGAAAGCAGTAGGTAAATTTGTTGCTGAGCGCGCGATCGAAAAAGGCGTAACTTCAGTTGCGTTCGATCGTTCTGGTTTCAAGTATCACGGTCGTGTAGCTGCTTTAGCAGATGCAGCTCGTGAAGCTGGCCTGAAGTTCTAAGGGGTTATAAAATGGCTAAATTAGAAGCTCAGCAAAAAGACGATCTGCAAGAGAAATTAATTGCAGTTAATCGTGTTTCTAAAGTAGTTAAGGGCGGTCGTATCTTTAGCTTCACAGCACTGACAGTAGTGGGTGACGGTAACGGTAAGATTGGCTATGGCTATGGCAAAGCACGTGAAGTTCCAGCCGCGATTCAAAAAGCGATGGAAAAAGCTCGTCGTAACATTGTGACCGTTGAGTTGAATGCAGGTACTCTGCATCACCCAGTTAAAGGTCGTCATACTGGTTCTCTTGTGTACATGCAACCTGCATCACAAGGTACTGGTATTATTGCCGGTGGCGCAATGCGTGCCGTATTGGAAGTAGCAGGCGTGCATAACGTTCTGTCAAAAGCATACGGTTCTACTAACCCGATCAACATCGTTCGCGCGACTGTCGATGCATTGGTGCACATGAAGTCACCTTCGCAAATCGCAGCTAAGCGTGGCCTGAATGTTGACGAAATTCGGGGGTAATGCACCATGGCAACTAAAACTGTAAAAGTTACTCAAACTAAAAGCGGTATCGGTCGTTTACCGAAGCACCGTGCAACCCTAACGGGTCTTGGTTTGCGTCGCATTGGTCACACTGTTGAATTAGAAGATACTCCTTCTGTTCGCGGTATGATCAACAAGGTCTACTACATGGTTAAGGTGGAGGATTAATAGATGCGTTTAAATACTCTATCTCCAGCTGCAGGCTCTAAGCATGCACCAAAGCGTGTAGGCCGTGGTATGGGCTCAGGTCTAGGTAAAACAGCGGGTCGTGGTCATAAAGGCCAAAAGTCTCGCTCTGGTGGCGGTGTACGCCCAGGATTCGAAGGTGGTCAAATGCCACTGAAAATCCGTTTACCTAAATTTGGTTTTACCTCGCGTCGCGCTATGGTAACAGCTGAAGTTCGTGTACTCGAACTGGCAAAAGTTAACGGTGATGTTATCGACTTAAACGCTCTGAAAGATGCGAACGTAATAACTCGCAACATCCAGTTTGCGAAAATTGTTCTTTCAGGTACCATTGAGCGCCCTGTGACTGTTAAAGGTCTGAAGGTAACCAAAGGTGCACGTGCAGCTATTGAAGCTGCCGGCGGTAAGATCGAGGAATAATACGTCGATGGCAAAACCAGGACTTGATTTAAAAAGCGCGAAAGGTGGACTTTCAGAATTGAAAGCTCGCCTCCTGTTCGTGATTGGTGCGATTATCGTCTTTAGAGCCGGTTCGTTTGTGCCAATTCCTGGTATTGACGCAGCTGTATTAGCAGAGCTGTTTGCTCAGCAAAGTGGAACCATCCTTGGCATGTTTAACATGTTCTCGGGTGGTGCCCTTGAGCGTGCCTCTATCTTTGCATTAGGTATTATGCCGTACATTTCGGCATCGATTATCATGCAACTGTTGACTGTCGTACATCCTGCACTCGCTGAATTGAAAAAGGAAGGCGAATCAGGACGTAAGAAAATCAGTCAATATACCAGATGGGGTACCTTAGTGCTGGGTACATTCCAGTCGGTCGGTATTGCAACCGGGTTACCAAACTTAGTGCCAGGCCTTGTGGTCAACATTGGATTTGGATTCTACTTTGTTGCGGTTGTGAGCTTAGTGACAGGAACTATGTTCCTTATGTGGCTAGGTGAGCAAATTACCGAACGTGGTATAGGTAATGGTATCTCGATTTTGATTTTCGCAGGTATTGTTGCTGGATTACCTTCCGCTATCGGCCAAACGGCTGAGCAGGCGCGTCAAGGTGACTTGAATGTGTTAGTATTGTTGTTGCTCGCGGTAATTGTGTTTGCAGTGACTTATTTTGTAGTGTTTGTGGAACGTGGTCAGCGTCGTATCGTCGTTAACTATGCTAAGCGCCAGCAAGGCCGTAAGGTGTTCGCTGCGCAAAGTACCCATCTACCGCTGAAAATAAACATGGCAGGTGTTATTCCGCCAATTTTTGCGTCAAGCATCATTTTGTTTCCTGGAACACTGGCTCAGTGGTTCGGTCAAAATGAGTCCATGTCATGGTTGAGTGATTTTTCACTGGCTGTGTCACCTGGACAACCGCTTTACTCATTATTATATGCAACAGCGATTATCTTTTTCTGTTTCTTCTATACTGCGTTGGTGTTTAACCCACGTGAAACAGCAGATAACTTGAAGAAGAGTGGTGCATTCATCCCTGGGATCCGTCCTGGAGAACAGACTTCGCGTTACATTGATAAAGTTATGACCCGTTTGACATTGGCAGGCGCGTTATACATAACCTTTATCTGCTTAATTCCGGAGTTCATGTTAATTGCGTGGAAAGTACAGTTCTATTTCGGCGGTACTTCACTACTAATTATGGTAGTCGTAATCATGGACTTCATGGCTCAGGTTCAGACGCATATGATGTCTCATCAGTATGAGTCTGTGATGAAGAAAGCTAACCTAGTTAACAAAGCGAATTTAGATCGCTTTGGTCGCTAAGTAGCTTTACGGAGTGATGAAATGAAAGTTCGAGCTTCCGTGAAGAAGATCTGCCGTAACTGCAAGATCGTCAAGCGTAGTGGCGTTGTACGCGTTATCTGTGTTGAACCAAAACACAAACAGCGTCAAGGCTAAAAAGTAATTTGTTCAGCCCATGAATTGGGCTGAACAAAATTTTGTTTGCAAATCTGTCGACTGTCGAGTATCCTTTCGGGCTTTTCGCAGTTGGCCTTTAACTTTAAGGAGTGCATAGTGGCCCGTATCGCTGGCATTAACATTCCTGATCAAAAGCATACAGTCATCGCATTGACTGCAATTTTCGGCATCGGCCGTACTCGCGCTAGAGCAATCTGCGCGGCTACAGCAATCGCTGAAACTGCTAAGATCAAGGAATTGAGCGAAGCTCAAATAGACACACTACGCGAAGAAGTCGCCAAATACCTAGTAGAAGGTGACTTACGTCGTGAGATTTCAATGAACATCAAGCGTCTTATGGATCTTGGTTGTTATCGTGGTCTCCGCCATCGCCGTAGCCTGCCTCTCCGTGGGCAACGTACTAAGACCAATGCGCGTACGCGTAAAGGTCCACGTAAACCTATTAGAAAGTAACGGGAAGGTAAAGCAATGGCTAAAGTTCCGTCACGTTCTCCGCGTAAGCGCGTACGTAAACAGGTTGCAGATGGCATGGCTCATATCCATGCTTCTTTCAACAACACTATTGTCACCATTACAGATCGTCAAGGTAATGCGTTGTCATGGGCTACTTCAGGTGGTTCAGGTTTCCGTGGTTCACGTAAATCTACTCCATTTGCTGCACAGGTGGCTGCTGAGCGTGCAGGTGCTGCTGCTCAAGACTACGGTTTAAAAAACCTTGAAGTGTTTGTGAAGGGTCCAGGTCCAGGTCGTGAGTCAGCCATTCGTGCGCTGAACGCTGTTGGTTATAAAATTACCAACATTACCGATGTGACGCCGATCCCTCATAATGGTTGTCGTCCTCCTAAAAAGCGTCGTGTATAACGCCGTTTCATTAGGATAGTTGGAGAAAGATCATGGCAAGATACTTGGGTCCCAAGCTCAAGCTCAGCCGCCGAGAAGGTACAGACCTTTTCTTAAAAAGCGGTGTGAGAGCAATCGATTCAAAGTGTAAACTGGAAACTGCACCTGGACAACATGGCGCTCGTAAGCCACGTTTGTCAGAGTACGGTACTCAGTTACGCGAAAAACAAAAAGTTCGTCGTATTTACGGTGTGTTAGAAAAACAATTCCGTAACTATTACAAAGATGCTGCACGTACTAAAGGCAACACAGGTGAAAACCTGCTTCAGCTTTTAGAAACCCGTCTTGATAACGTTGTTTATCGTATGGGCTTCGGTGCAACTCGTGCAGAATCACGTCAGCTAGTAAGCCATAAATCTATTATGGTTAACGGTCGTGTTGTTAACATTCCATCATTCAAAGTGTCTGCGAATGATGTTGTGAGCATCCGCGAGAAGTCACGTACTCAAGCTCGTATTAAAGCGGCTTTAGAAGTGGCAGCTCAACGCGAGAAGCCTACATGGGTTGAAGTCGACAACGCGAAAATGGAAGGTGCTTTCAAGCGCGTTCCAGAACGTAGCGATTTGTCTGCGGAAATTAACGAACAGCTGATCGTCGAGCTTTACTCTAAGTAAGGCTAACAAACAAGAGAGGACACAATGCAGGGTTCTGTTACAGAATTTCTTAAACCGCGTCTCGTTGATATCGAGCAGGTTAACTCAACACGTGCCAAGGTTACATTGGAACCACTTGAGCGTGGTTTCGGCCACACTTTAGGTAACGCGTTGCGTCGCATCCTATTGTCGTCTATGCCCGGCTGCGCGGTTACCGAAGTCGAGATTGACGGTGTACTGCACGAATACAGCAGTAAGGAAGGCGTTCAAGAAGATATCCTTGAGATCTTGTTAAACCTGAAAGGGTTAGCAGTGACCATCGAGGGTAAAGACGAGGCTATGCTTACGTTGAGCAAGTCCGGCGCAGGCCCTGTCATCGCAGCAGATATCACGCATGATGGTGATGTCACTATCGTGAATCCTGATCATATTATCTGTCATCTGACAGGTAACAATGATATCAGCATGCGTATTCGCGTTGAGCGTGGTCGTGGTTATGTACCAGCATCTGCTCGTGCACAGACCGAAGACGATGATCGCCCAATCGGCCGCTTGCTGGTTGATGCTTCTTTCTCGCCAGTTGCACGTATTGCCTACAATGTAGAAGCAGCACGTGTAGAACAGCGTACTGACTTAGATAAACTCGTTATTGATATGACCACAAACGGTACTATCGATCCTGAGGAAGCTATCCGTCGTTCTGCAACTATTCTGGCTGAACAGCTAGATGCGTTTGTAGAGTTACGTGACGTGACTGAGCCAGAGCTGAAAGAAGAGAAACCGGAATTCGATCCGATTCTGCTGCGTCCTGTCGACGATTTAGAGCTAACTGTACGTTCGGCTAACTGCTTGAAAGCCGAAGCGATTCATTACATCGGAGATCTGGTACAGCGCACTGAAGTTGAGTTGCTGAAAACCCCGAACTTAGGTAAGAAATCTCTTACTGAAATTAAGGATGTTTTAGCTTCTCGCGGACTGTCGTTAGGTATGCGTTTGGAAAACTGGCCTCCAGCTAGTTTAGCAGACGACCTATAAGTCTCAGGTTTGTACAGATTTAGGTTATAAGGATTAGGTCATGCGCCATCGTAAGAGTGGTCGTCAACTAAACCGTAACAGCAGTCATCGCCAAGCCATGTTTCGCAACATGGCCGGTTCACTAGTTCGTCATGAGATCATCAAGACAACTGTGGCTAAAGCGAAAGAACTGCGTCGCGTAGTTGAGCCTCTGATAACACTTGCTAAGAGTGACAGCGTTGCAAACCGTCGTTTAGCGTTTGCACGTACTCGCGACGCTGAAGTCGTTGGTAAGTTATTTACTGAGTTGGGTCCACGTTACCAGGAACGTCCTGGTGGCTATACCCGTATCCTTAAGTGCGGTTTACGTGCTGGTGATAAAGCCCCTATGGCTTACATCGAGCTAGTTGGTCGCCCAGAAGCTGCTCAAGCTGTTGATGTTGAAGCTGCTGAGTAATTAAGGTTACACTTTTAAAAAGCCGGGCATTAGCCCGGCTTTTTTATGCCTTTTTTACTATTTTACCCAAAGTGTAGTTTTCTCGATTTCTTTTGGGAGGACGATATTCCATTTAGCTAAGCCTTTCTGGCTAAACATGTATTTTCCAAGATCATCTGTTACTGGGAAAATATTTTCGGGTTTCTCGCCGCCGAGTATTTTTGTCGCCATATTCGCTGCAATCTTGCCATGATGATAGCCATCGAGAACATAGCCACCAATATTGCCTTCAGCAGAGACACTAAATCCCCAAAACCCAAAATTCGGTACCGGAGTATGTTCAGATATCCATTTTAGGAGCTGATCTGCATCCACTGAGCGATTATCTGCGTCTCTAACTGTGTGATATAGCGCCACGACTATAGCGTTATAACCTTGTTCCTTCGCGGTCAATACATTCCGCTGCCAATCCGTTAGCTGTGACAATTGCACCAAATTAACTTCGATATCGCCTAACATGCTTGAGTGTTGTTTACTGATGTATTCAGCCGCAGAGTCAGAGGTGACTCCTTGGTCGAATAGAACTAAGATTTTTCTATGTACAGTCTGCGGTAGTAAACGTTGAATGAGCAGTAGAGAACGTCGTAGTAGTGGTCTCTCAATGACGCCTGTGAAGCGTTTGTGTTCATTGAGATGATATTCTCTAGGATTCATGTTCACCCCTAAATAGACTACTGGGATTAGGCTGTCATTTAGGCGCTGGTGTAAGAGATTAACCGCATTATCATCGGCGAGAATAACCAATTGAGGTGCTTGTTGTTGAATATATTTCCATGCTAAGTCAGCCCGTTCAGCAAATTGCGCTTGGGGTAAGCGTTTGGTATCCATCTCGAAATAACTAACATCGTGGTGAGGGCTGAGCGTGTCATAAATCGCTTGATAGTATTCTTGGTCCCATTGATAGCTATGATGGTAGCTTTCGATAACAACAACCTTAGCAGCATTAGCTTCCTGAGAGAGGCCTATCAAGCAGATAATTAGGAAGCTTAGAATGTGTTGCAAACTAGAGTTTAGTTGTCTCATTTGAATCATATGCAATCTTAGGTATTGGCGCTGCCTAGAGTATAGTCCACCTTTAATTGTGCATATTGAGATAATAAAAAAGCCTCACTAGTTATTAAGCTAGGAGGCTTAGTTTGTACGCTATTGCTGATCCATCAATAACCTACTTAGTATCAGGTGCCTTTTGCTGGCTATAATCTAACTTTTCGTGCTTTTGGCCCATGGCTTCAGCGACTTCTGGTGGCATGTAGTTTTCATCATGCTTGGCCAGTACTTCAGTTGCTTCTAGTTTGCCATCAGCGCCCAGTACACCCTGAGCAACAATGCCTTGTCCTTCACGGAAAAGATCGGGCAATAGGTCGTCATAAGTGACCAGTACTTCACCGCCGAGGGAGTCATGTACTGCAAATTCGACATGCAAGCTTTTGGGATCTCGCACCATAGAACCTACCGTCACCATTCCGCCGACACGAATACGTTGGCCAATTTCAGGTTTTACGCCAGTGTCTGTCTTGCCGTGGACAATTTCAGACGGAGTATAGAATAAGTTCAAGTTGGAGTTCAGCGCATAGAGCAAAAGCGAAGTAATCGCAGCAACGCCACCGATTAATGCTACAGCTAATGTCAGTCTTTTTTTGCGTCTTGGGTTCACGATTTAGTACTCCTAGTTTCTTTTAGGCGTTCTTCTCTATCCATCTTCTTCGCGATATCAATTAACACCTTACGCTTTTGGCGTGCGCTGGTAATGATGAGCGTAGAGAGGCAGAAGAAGGTCACTCCGTAGGATAGCCATACATAGAATGCATAGCCGCCCATATTAAAAAAATCACTGATTGAATCGAATTGCATCATTTGACCTCCTCCGCTTTAGCTAGTTCACGGACCCAAGGGCGCATGCCATTTCTTGCTAAAATTTCTGCTCTAAAACGAACAATAGTGATGGCGCCAATCATAAGACCGAAGCCCAGTATGTTAATTAACAGTGGATAGAGCATTTCCGTCGACATTGTCGATTTCTCGGTAATGCGTATTGTCGACGGCTGATGTAATGAGCTCCACCATTCAACGGAGTATTTGATGATAGGAATATTGATCACACCGACGATCGCTAAGATCCCTGCTGCACGAGCTGCGAGCACTTTATCCTCAAATGAGGCATAGAGCGAGATCACACCTAGATATAGGAATAGTAATACCAGCTCAGAAGTTAAGCGTGCATCCCATACCCACCAAGCACCCCACATAGGTTTACCCCATGCTGCTCCGGTAAAGAGTGCGATAAAGGTGATCACTGCACCAATGGGAGCAATAGATGCTGCAGCCCAGTCGGCAAGTTTTATCTGCCAAACTAGACCGATAAAGGCCGCTGTTGCCATACCCATATAAGCCGCCATTGACATAGACGCGGCAGGAACATGGATAAAGATAATACGGTAGCTATCACCCTGCTGGTAATCCGTCGGCGCGAAGACGAGTCCCCATGTAGTGCCAACAGCAATCAATAGACCGGCTAAGATCGCAAACCATGGAAATAACGTTCCTGATAATTTATATGCGCGTTCAGGATCCGCGTAAGGGTGTAACCATTTCCACATTTTAGTTAGTACTCACTCGCAGAGATGCACCAATTGCAAAAGGTGCTAAGGTTAACGATCCGACCAGCATAGCGCCTATTATAGCGAGCTGACCATCATAGGGTAAATTCATTCCTGCCGCGTCTATGGCACTCGTTGCAAAAATGAGTACTGGGATATATAGGGGCAAAATAAGTAAACTGAGTAACACGCCGCCTTTCCTTAGACCGACGGTTAATGCCACACCAATAGCACCTAACAGCGACAATACTGGCGTGCCTAGCGCAAGCGTTGAAATTAACGCACCGTAGCTGTTGCCGTCTAGATTGAGTAATACCGCTAACAGTGGTGCGATAATAATCAGTGGCACACCAGTTAAAATCCAGTGGGCTAACACTTTAGCTAATACGAGAATGGCTAATGGCTGTGGGCTTAATAGCATTTGCTCTAAGCTACCATCACTAAAGTCGGCTTTGAAAAGCCTTTCAAGTGACAACATTGATGCTAATAATGCGGCGACCCAAATTATCCCCGGTGCCACACGTGCTAACATTTGCGGCTCTGGTCCAATTCCCAGCGGAAACAAGGTAACGACCATAATAAAAAATAGCAGTGGGTTAAAAATGTCGCCGCGGTGGCGAATAGCAATTTTAAGATCTCGCTGCAGCAAGGTGAAAAATGCTTGGGTAAAACTGATGCCTCTTTTCATTGAGCCTGACCTTATATGAAGCGATAATCTAGACGAATTTTACGAAGCCTATCATCTGTGATAATGCCCATATCTTGGTGAGTTGTGAGGATCACACAGCCACCATTATCCGCATGCTGAATAAATAACTGCTCCAGTTCTTCGACACCTTTTTTATCGATTGCAGTAAAAGGTTCGTCAAGGATCCAAATTTTACAGTTGCTATGCCACAATCTTGATAGCGCTGTTCTGCGATGCTGGCCTGCGGATAAATGCCCCGCGAGAGCTTCTTCAAAGCCCGTTAAATTGACTTTGGCTAAAATGGCTGACGTATCAAAGTCATCATAACCACTGATTCTTAAATTGAAATTAAGGTTTTCTTCGGCAGTCAGCTCGCATTTCACGCCAGCTAAATGGCCTAAATACAAGAGGTCTTCATTGTATTCATCGCGGCAACGGTTTATGTCTTCATTAATGTAAAAAGTTTGTCCGGCATAGGGGCGAGAAAGGCCCGCCAATATGCGTAATAAACTGGTCTTTCCTGCGCCGTTAGGGCCTTCAATCTGAACAATGTCACCGGCATTTATATCAAAACTTAACTCATCAAAAAGGATACGTTCTTCGCGGATACAGGTCAGCTTGCTGGCTGACACTAATGTGGTTTCTTTAGTTATATTTGTCACTGAACCCTCTATCTCAAGCCGGAAGGAAACACAAGTCATTCTAACACAAACGTTATTGGGGGTTTACTCTTGGTTTGCACTAGATGTCAGCAATATGATGTGGTTCCAATAACCGCAATATTTATCGAACTTTTTTACGACTTGCTAATATATTAACGAATTTGTCATCCTTGTCGCCTGATTCATTTTGTGTTGAGATTCTAATCACAAAAAGATGAGATTTCTTGAAGTTTGTAGTAATCTTAGTCGGCTATAATGAGTCTGCCTAAGTAAGGGCGGCGCCGAGCTTTGTACGTATTTGCATTAGGAACATTGAACATGAAAAAACTGTTAGCAATGACTGCTGTCGCTGCTTTGACTATGTCAGTTAACGCTTCAGCTCAAGATGCTGAGGCTATTTATAATAAGGCATGTACCGTATGCCACAGCATGGGTGTTGCTGGTGCTCCAAAAGTGCACAACGCTGCAGAATGGGAACCACGCTTAGCTAAGGGTGTTGACGCTCTAGTGAAGAGTGTGAAAACCGGTCTGAATGCTATGCCACCAGGTGGTATGTGTACTGATTGTACTGATGATGATTACAAAGCTGCTATCAAATTTATGTCTACAGCTAAGTAATTTTTCAGATATAAAAAAACCGGCGAAAGCCGGTTTTTTTATATCTGCAATTAACGCGATTTATTGCACTTGAGTATCAAGTACTAGGTTCGCTGTATCGCCTACGGCGACTTTACTGATCTTGCCTTGAATATCACCCGTTTGCGGTTTGATATTACCTTGTTTAGACAGCACAGCAATCACTTCCACATTGGCTGCATCGCTTAACTTCACATCACCACCCATACCGCTGCTGTCATCTAATGTCACTGTAATCGGGAAAGACTTAGCACTGACTTTGGTTGCAGCTAATGGGACTTTAGGTCCTTCAGTTGCACGGGCAAAGATGAAAATGGTGTCTTCTGGACTGGCTTTAGCCGCAAGTTCTGCAGAGATAGATATAGTGACATTGACCGATTTAGCACTCGCTTTGACTTGCTTATGTGCATCATCATTTGGCATGCCAGCGGTTTCCGACTGCATGCGTAAGTTAGCGGTTTCGATTGCATTCATAAGAGCAGCACGATCAACGTCGGCACGACCGCTATCTAAAATCGTTTGCCAAGAGGTGATGGCTTTCTTGTAGTCAGCAGTAAAGAAAGCATCCATACCCACGAGCAGTAGCGTTGAAGGATCTTGTGCATCCATTGCTAAAGACTCATTGATAAGAGCTTGGATTTGCGGTGTCATTTGTTGACCCGCTTTGTAATACATCGCCGTTGCTTTTGGACCGAGCAATTCTGCATGCTTTCCGACTAATTCGATTACTTTATCGAAAGCCGCAATCGCTTTATCGTATTGGTTTGCCGATACATAAGCATGACCTAAGCTGAACCACAGTTGGCTGTTTTCTGGCTCGGCTTTAACTTGAGCTTCCATCATCTGCACGCGTTGCATCATGATTTGAGCCGTATCCATTCCCGCATGTGGATTTGCAGGTTGTTGAGCACTATCAATATTCTCGAAGGCGCCTAAGTGTTGATAGAGATAGCCTGAGATAACAATCAAACAAACTGACATGATCGACGGCCACAGAATCGTCTTTGGCTTTATTTGGTTGACCAGTGAATCGTCGTTCGCTTGTTTGATGTCTTGGAGTAGACTGATTTCCAGTTCTTTCTTCAATGCATCAAATTCGGCTTGATCGAGTAGCTCTTCACTTAATTCTTTTTCAAGAACGCCTAAGCGCTCATTGAACAATTCAAGGTTCGTTTGTTTACGAACTCCAGCTTCTTCCGTTTTCAGCAATTTTTGCTGTCTGAAGTGCGGGATCCAAATCAGCATCAGGCCGACTAACATAACAAGCGCAATAAAAATCCAAAATGTCGTCATTGTTTCTATATTCACTTTAGTTTGCAGAAAGCGGAGTAACCGCTAGGCTTGGAAGCAAGATTATACGTAAAGATTGTTCATTGAACAGTAATATAAGGTAATCCCAGTGCTGAAAGCTTATAGTTGGGCACTGGTTCACAAATTGATTCTTCTTGTAAATTTTGTATGAAACTTAAGTGTCATTTGTCGGTCACATGCAGAACTGAGCCTCTTCCGTGACTTTCATCGACCTCTAAAATTGAGAATGAGACAAGTAACCCAGTTTTGTACGAAAGAGGCAGACAGGAACAATAGCAAATACTAAAATGAGCAAAATTTCGTGCATTTGCGTGAATAGCATGTTGTGCGTTGAGATAGAGTCTTTCTAAATCAACATATTATTGAAGACTGAGGAAAACCCATGATCCCAGAACTTGGACACTTTGCGTTGATAATAGGGGTGGCTTTTGCCTTCTTATTAATCAGCGTCCCCCTAATAGGTGTTGCCAGAAAAGACCAATACCTTGTTAGGTACGCTTGGCCATTAACGTACGGAATGTTCTTTTTTATTACCTTATCTGTTGTCGTGCTGGCTTATAGTTTTGCCGTCGATGATTTCTCGGTCGCCTATGTGGCACATCATTCAAATTCTCAGTTACCTATCTTCTTTAAGATCTCGGCCGTATGGGGCGGTCATGAAGGGTCACTGTTATTTTGGGTGTTTGCTTTATCAACTTGGGCAGCTGCGGTTGCCTTGTTTAGCAAAGGTTTAGAAGAAGTGTTTACTGCCCGTGTGCTGGCAGTATTGGCTCTTATTGTGATTGGCTTTAGTTTGTTTATGCTACTCACATCTAGCCCATTTGAACGTTTATTCCCGATCCCTGCCGAAGGTCGTGACTTAAATCCAATGCTGCAGGACGTGGGATTAATCTTCCATCCTCCTATGTTGTACTTGGGTTATGTGGGCTTCTCTGTAAGCTTTGCATTTGCGATTGCTGCGCTGATGAGCGGCCGTCTCGATTCTGCTTGGGCTCGTTGGACTCGTCCATGGACATTGGCTGCTTGGACCTTCCTTACGGGCGGTATCGCACTAGGATCTTGGTGGGCTTATTATGAATTAGGCTGGGGCGGTTGGTGGTTCTGGGATCCTGTTGAGAACGCCTCTTTTATGCCTTGGTTAGTGGGTACTGCGCTTGTTCACTCTTTGATTGTGACTGAGAAACGCGGCGCCTTCCGTAACTGGACTGTATTACTGTCTATTTTTGCTTTCTCTTTAAGTTTGCTTGGTACCTTTATTGTTCGCTCAGGTGTATTAACCTCAGTGCATTCATTTGCAGCCGATCCAAGCCGCGGTATGTTCATCCTGTTGTTACTTGGTTTAGCTGTTGGCGGTTCATTAACACTGTTTGCTTTACGTGCCAGTGAAATGAGTAGTCCTGCCCGTTTCGAGCTCAAGTCTAAAGAAACTATGCTCTTAGTATGTAACGTGCTACTGACGGTTGCCGCAGGTACGGTACTATTGGGTACATTATATCCATTGCTCATCGACGCGCTTGGCATGGGTAAAATCTCTGTTGGACCTCCATACTTTAATGCGGTGTTCGTGCCTATCGTATTAGTGCTATTTGGCTTTATGGGTATTGGTCCAATTATTCGCTGGAAAAAATCGAAAGCGGGCGAGCTTAAGCGTCAGCTATTGATCCCAGCAATGATTGCTGCTGCTATCGGTATTGTGACGCCTTTTATCGTCGATGGTGTATTCAATATTTGGGTTACCTTTGGTATTGCAGCCGCGGCTTGGATTATTCTGGCTACCGCAAGAGCGGCCTATAACATGGTCAAGTCGAAAGAAGGTGATATCAGCATCAGCCGCATGGGCCGTAGCCAGCTTGGTATGATCTTCGCGCATCTCGGTATTGCCGTTTCTGTGATTGGTGCCACTATGGTGTCAAATTACTCGATTGAGAAAAGTGTTCGTATGGGACCTGGTGTAAGCCAAGAACTCGCCGGTTATACTTTTAAGTATCTCGAGACCAAAAACGTAGTGGGTCCTAACTACACTGCACAGCAGGGACAGATAGAGATCTACAAGGGCGATGAGCTACTGACATTACTAAAACCCGATCGTCGTCAATATAATGTGCGAACTATGGATATGACAGAAGCCGGTATTGACTGGGGTCTATTCCGTGACTTGTACGTAACTATGGGTGACCCTATTACCAGCACTGAATTTGCGGTTCGTTTAAACTATAAGCCGTTCGTGCGTTGGTTATGGTTTGGGGCAATTTTCATGATGATAGGTGGATTCTTCGCTGCATCGGATAAACGTTACCGTGCGAAAGTCACTGCAGCCGTCGCGCCTTTGGCCGAAAAGGCAAAATTGGCAACGGCTCAATAATTGGGGAATGTATGAAGAAGTTGGTTCTGTTTATCCCATTGGTCATATTTCTCGCCATGGGGGTGTTTCTATATAAAGGGTTATTTCTGAATCCGCAGCAATTGGATTCAGCACTGGAAGGGAAGCCTATTCCGGCTTTCCAACTGGAACGCCTAGAAACACCGGCTGAGATAATAACGAATGAGCAATTAAAAGGTAAGGTATCATTACTTAACGTATGGGCGACGTGGTGTCCATCTTGTAAATATGAGCATCCTTTCTTAGTGATGCTAAAACGTAAAAATCTTTTGCCAATTTACGGGATCAACTATCGTGATGAGCGTGTTCCTGCGTTAGAAGAGTTAAAACGTCAGGGCGATCCCTACAACGTTAATATTTATGATAAAGATGGGCGTTTAGGATTAGATCTTGGCGTTTATGGTGCTCCAGAGAGTTTTATTGTTGATCACAACGGTATTATCCGTTTCCGTTATGCAGGTCCAATAGACCAACGCGTATGGAGTGAAACCCTTTACCCTATGATCCAACAATTACAAGCTGAAGCAGCGAAGGATGGCGCAGCATGAGAACGCTGATAAAAATCATAGGTGGTCTAGTGCTGATGTTCAGCATGACGACCGCCGTCATGGCAACACCAGTTGATACTTACGAATTCAAGTCACCTGAAAATCAAAAGCGCGGTTTGTCTTTGGCCCATGAACTACGTTGTCCACAGTGTCAAAACCAAAATTTGATCGACTCCAATTCACCCGTTGCTCGAGATCTGCGTCTTGAGGTATTCAAGATGGTTGACGAAGGAAAAGGGGATGATGAGATCATCGAGTTTATGACCAGTCGTTACGGTGAGTTTGTTCTCTATAAACCTAAGATGGAAACCAAGACCTACATTCTCTGGTTAGGTCCTATTGGTTTATTACTTCTGGGTCTAGTGATTGGATTCATCTTCATTCGTAAGCAACGTATTGGCGGTAATGTGCCGAACGAAATTAGCGCAGAAGATCAGCGCGAGTTAGATACCTTGCTAAAGCGCAATACAAAATGAAGCATAAAGTCATAACGGCATTCATGTTGTCATCCATTCTTTCGGTATTTGTTGCTGGGGTCGCGCATGCGTACCCTGGTATGCAGCAAACGGCTAAACCGATGGAATCAACGGTTGATTTGATCAATGTACTGCCAAAGACTTTTCCTATTGAGCCTGTTGCCTTTAATGATGTCGATGGTAAAGCTATCGACTTCAGCCAATTTAAAGGCAAGATCATTATGGTTAACATGTGGGCGACTTGGTGTCCGCCATGTGTCAGAGAGTTGCCTGCAATCGAAAGGTTAGCAACTAAGTTCAAGACTGAAGATTTTGTCGTGCTGCCTATCTCTATTGATGCCGAAGGTAAGCAGCAGGTTCAGCCGTTCTTAAGTTCATTGGGTATGGCGAATTTCAACTCTTACTACGATCAACCACAAAGTCTTGGGAACGTTTTTCCGCTCGACACGATTCCTGCGACCTTTATTCTTGATCAACAGGGTCAATTAATTGCCTTTGTTCGATCCTATGTTGATTGGGATGACGTAAAAGCCGTCTCGCTAATCCAAGGTTTTATCGATAAAGGCAGCAAAAAGCCCAATTAATGGGCACTTTGCATGTAAAATAATCGCCATCGTTTAAAAGATCGCCATGCGATCTTTTTTCATTTAAAAAGCCCTTGCACAAAAAGTTTCACTGCCTATAATGCGCATCCACTGACACGGCAGACAGCGAAAGCCAGCTGACGAATTAGGTTGAATTGATTAGCTTTTAAGCACTTAATTCAAGCGCAGCAAGAAGTTGAAAAATACTCCTTGACGCGAAACGGGAAATGCGTAGAATACGCAGCCCTAGCCAACTGGAAGCGTTCGGCGCTCAGTGTGGTACTCACCTTCTCTTATGAGGTTGAGTTGCT